>MVQS01000226.1 GCA_002067855.1 Syntrophaceae bacterium PtaB.Bin038 | reverse complement strand
GAACCCGTAGAAGGCCGAGTTGACGAATTTCAGGACTTTGGCGGCGATGACCTGGTCCTCGGAGATGATGTTGCTGACGGCCGCGATCGTCGCGTCGGGGGACTGCAGGAGCTTTCCCAGCTTGGAGTAGATGGCCGGGAGCGTGGGGATCTTGTCCAGCGAGCTGACGATTCGTTCGATGTCCTTGGCGTTCATGGTCTCTCGGGTCTCTTCGGTTCCGGTTGCGTCAGGCGGGAGTGCCTACGACTCCATGACCTGCTTGATCTTCAGCCTTCTGGCGATGCGGTAGATTTCCGACATGAGTTCGTTGCCGTCGAGGGGAGGGAAAAACTCGTTGAGCTCCCTTTCGATGGTCTCGATCACCTCGGGCGAGACGGTCTTCATCTCCTCCTGGTGGAGCTGGTCCCGGTCGGCCCCCTCCACGTCGGCCTCCGGGATGCCCCAGGCCTTGAGGAGCATGATGTGCTTCTCCGTGAGGGTCATGCCCTGCTTGATCATGATGTTGCCGTGCTTGTTCTTCACATCGGCCGCGAGCGTCATGCCTTCCTTGAGATCGTTGATGTTGAGAATGCCCATCGCCGGCGTCGTCCTCCGCGTTCCTGATTGCGGTTGCTTCCGCGGTCTTCCGCCCGCCTCGGGTCTGCAGGCGCAAGAAGCCGCCCTGTCATCATGCAAATATCGGGCCTTCGGGTCGAAGGCCCGTGCGCGATTGCCGGCGTGAAAGAAGGGCATGAGTGAAGAGACAGGGGAATGGGAATTTCTTTGCTCGCTGCCGCACCCCCGCACGGAAGGACTTCCTCTCTTGACATTGACGCACCATGGTTTTTCCTATAGGGATATTGAAGGCATGGAAATACGGAAACGCGGGGCGCGGGCAATGCGGATCCTGATGCTCGGGTGGGAATTCCCCCCGGCGATCAGCGGCGGTCTCGGGACGGCGTGCTTCGGCATGACGAAGGCCCTCGCCGAGCGGGGCCACCGGATCACCTTCGTGGTGCCCTCGCTGCCGGATGCGGACCGGACGTCCCACGTGGCGCTGGTGGCGGCCTCCGATTTCGCCTCCGGCACGGATGACGGGCCGCCGGCGGGCGTCTTCGTGATGCCCGTCGAATCGCCCCTGAGGCCCTACATGGAGCAATCGGACTACGCGCTTCTCCGGGATAGCCTCCTGGCGGGCCCGGTTCACTACGGTTCCGACCTGTTCGCCGAGCTGGAGCGTTATGCCGCTGCGGCGGAACGCATCGCCCGCCAGGCCCCGTTCGACGTCATTCACGCCCACGAGTGGCTTTCCGTGCCGGCGGCCCTCCACGCCCGCCGCGCCAGCGGGCTCCCCTTCATCCTTCACGTCCATGCCCTGGAATCCGACCGCAGCGGGGGGGACGGCGATGCGCGTATCATCGCCCTCGAGCGGCAGGGCCTCCTCGAGGCCGATCACATCATCGCCGTGAGCCGTTTCACCCGGCGACAGGTCGTGGAACGTTACGGGATCGACCCGGAAAAGGTCAGCGTGGTCCACAACGCCGTCTCGCGCGGCGAGGCGGCGGCACGATACGGCGTGTCGAAACGGGCCGGCGAAAAGATCGTCCTGTTCCTGGGAAGGATCACGCATCAGAAAGGACCCGGGGTCTTCGTCGAGGCGGCGGCCGAGGTCCTGCGGGCCCTGCCCGATGTGACGTTCGTGATGGCGGGAAGCGGCGATCTCATGCCGCAGACGATCGAACGCGTGGCCGAGCTCGGCCTGGGCAGCCGGTTCCTCTTCACGGGATTTCTGCGCGGCGAAGAGGTGGAGCGGATGTACGCGGCAAGCGACCTCTACGTCATGCCCAGCGTCTCCGAGCCTTTCGGGATCGCCCCGCTCGAGGCGATGCTCGCCGACGTGCCGGTCATCGTCTCGAAGCAGTCCGGCGTCGCCGAGATCCTCCACCATGCCCTGAAGGTGGACTTCTGGGACGTGCACGAACTGGCGGGCAAGATCTGCGCGGTCCTGAGCTACGAGGCGCTTGCGCGGGAAATGGTCGAGCGCAGCCGCGAGGAGCTCGCGTCTATCACGTGGGACCGCGCGGCCCGGCAGATCGGGGAAGTGTATGAGAAAGTGGTCAATGCAGAAGAAGGGGTCTAGGGCTTCGGGTATAGGGCAGAAGAAGAAGGGTATCGGGTATAGGGTCCGGGAAAAGATGAAGCTGTGAAGTTGGGAAGCTGAGAAGTTCGGCAAAGCCCTCACGTGATGGACTGCTGTGGGACA
>MVQS01000225.1 GCA_002067855.1 Syntrophaceae bacterium PtaB.Bin038 | reverse complement strand
TCGCTGGTCTTCGCTTTTCTGAGCATCTCGTTACTCGTCTGTTTCGTTCGTCGTTGATTTCGTTTGATTCGTCAGCAAAAAGGGTACCGGGGCTCAGGGTTCGGCAAACGATGGAAAGGAAGAAGCCGGGAGGCTTTACCGAACCCCTCAGCTTCCCGCCCTCACCGCTTCATCCCCTTCCGGACCCTGACCCCTTGTTTATTTTTTCGCCGCCTTCAGCATCTCCCGCGCCGCGGCGCGCGTCCTGTCCGTGATCTCCACGCCCCCGAGCATCCGCGTGATCTCCTCGACGCGCTCGTCCTCGGAAAGCTGCCGGACATCCGTTTTCGTCCGCCCGTCGGAAACCCGCTTCGTCACCCGGTAGTGCGTCCGGCCGAAGGACGCGATCTGGGGCAGGTGCGTGATGCAGATGACCTGGTGGTGCCTCGAGATGTCCCGGAGCTTGCGCCCCACGATCTCCGCCGTGGCGCCGCCGATCCCGCTGTCCACCTCGTCGAAGACGACCGTGCCGACGGAGCCCGCCCTCGCGAGGACCTTCTTCATGGCCAGCACGATCCGCGAGAGCTCCCCGCCCGACGCGACCCGGTTGAGAGGCTTGAGCGGCTCCCCCACGTTCGTGGAGAGGTGAAACTCCGGCTGGTCGATGCCCTTCGGGTTCAGCGCCGCAAGGCCGTCCTCGTCGAGCGCCGGCTCCCGGAACCGGACCGAGAACCGGGCCTTCTCCATTTTCAGGTCGCGGATCTCCCCCTCGATCGCCTTCTCCAGGGTCTCGGCCGTGCGCCGCCTCGCGGCCGAAAGCCCTGCGGCCCGCTCCCGCAGCGCGGTCTTTCGATCTGCCAGCTCCTGCTCGAGCGCCTCGATATCCCCGGCCGCGCTCGCGAGCCCCTGAAGCTCCGCCCTCAGCGACTGCGCGGTCTCGAGGACGCCCTCGATGGAGCCGCCGTATTTCTTCTTGAGCCTGCCGAGGGCCTCGAGGCGGTCCTCGACCTCCTCGAGCCGGGAGGGGTCGGAGGGGATCTTGCCGAGGTAGTCCCGCAGCGCCCGCGCCGCGTCCTCCACCAGGATGGTCAGCGACTTCATTTCGTCCTCGGACACGGCGAACCCCGGGTCGATGCGCCGGATGTCCCGGATGCGGGCCGCCACGCGGGCCAGCGCCCCCAGCACCGACTCCTCGCTGCCGTAGAGCGCCTCCCAGGAATCCCGCGCCAGTTCCGCGAGCTTCGCGGCGTTGGCCAGGATCCTCCTTTCCTCCTGCAGGGCGGCGTCCTCGCCCGGCCTGGGCGCCGTCTTTTCGATCTCGCCGATCTGGAAGCGGAGGAATTCCTCCCGCTCCGCGCGGTTGCGGTTCTTCGCCGCCAGATCGTCCCGCTTCTGCCGGAGCTTCTGGAACTCGTCGTACAGGGCGCTGAAGCGCAGCCGCTCGGCCGTGAGATTGCCGAACTCGTCGAGGATGTCGATGTGGCTCTCCGGGTCCAGCAGCACCTGGTGTTCGTGCTGGCTGCAGATGTTGACGAGCGCCTCGCTGATCTCCCCGAGCATGGCCACGGTGGCGAGGTTGCCGTCGACGTAGACCCGGTTCTTCCCCGACCGGGACACCACCCGTTTCACGACGATTTCCCGGCCCGGGTGGAACCCCATCTCCTGGAGCCGCGCCTTGAGGGCCGGGCTCGCCCCGATGTCGAAGACGGCCTCCACGACGGCGGCGTCCTCCTCGGAACGGATCAGGTCCGTCGATGCCCGGTCCCCGAGGAGCAGGCCGATGGCCCCGATGAGGATCGACTTGCCCGCCCCCGTCTCGCCCGAGAGGACGTTGAGCCCTTCCTGGAAGCCAAGGCTGAGGCGGTCGATGATGGCGAAATTGGTGATGCCCAGTTCCTTCAGCATGCTACGTCCGACTCGCCGCCGTGGGTGAGCCTCCCCACCCGAGTTTCGACCTCAGGATCTGGAGGTAGTCCCTCCGGGGGGAAACGATCAGGTTCGTCACGCATTCCGACTTGCGGACGCCGATGACGTCCCCCGGCTTCAGGTTGTAGGTCACCTGGCCGTCGCAGCTCATGATGGCCCCCGCCTCGCGCGTCCAGAGCATGACCTCCAGCAGCGCCGTCTCCGGCAGGATGACCGGCCGGTTGGTCAGCGTGTGCGGGCAGATGGGGTTGAGGAGGATCATGTTGAGGACGGGCAGCACGATGGGCCCCCCCGCCGAGAGCGAATAGGCCGTCGACCCCGTCGGCGTCGAGATGATGAGCCCGTCGGCCCGGTAGGTCGTCAGATACTGCCCGTCGACGTGGGTTTCCAGGTCCACCAGGCGCGAGTAGTTGCCGCGGTTGATGACGACGTCGTTGAGCACGCAGCCCTCGAAGCTCTCGCCGCGCTCGTCCCGGACGGAGACATCGAGCATCATGCGGCTCTCCGTCCGGTAGTCCCCGGCCAGCACGCCCTCCAGGGCGTCGAACATCTCGTTGAGGTTGATGACGGTGAGGTACCCGAAGGTGCCCATGTTGACGCCGAGAATCGGCACGTTCGAGCGCCGCATGATCCGTGCCGCCTGCAGGAGGGTGCCGTCCCCCCCCATCGTGACGACCAGGTCGGCCCGGCTGCCGAGCTCGTCCCCGTGGTAGCCCCGTTCGCCCAGCTTTACGGCCGCCTCCTTCTCCAGGAGCACTTCCAGGCCCCTGGCCTTCGCCCATTCGGACAGCCGTGCGATGCTGTCCACCACGTGGAGCTTGTTCGCGTTGCCGACAACCCCGATCGCACTGATGCCCATCCTTCAGAACCCCGCAGAATTTCGGCAGATACGTAACACAAATCGCAGTCACTGTCCATCCTGTATGTGGCTGGACAGGGCGTCCCCGGAGGCCCGGATACGGAGCAGCCGAACCGGATGGAAGTTTGGAAGCTATGAAGTTGGGAAGTTCGGAAAAGTTCGAGCCAAACAGCCGTCTGTCAACTCATCCAAGCTTCTCAACTTCACAAGTTCCCAACTTCGCTCTTTGTTGCGGATGCCCCCTGCCCGTCCGATTCCCAGAATGAGCATTGACAAACAGGAGCGTGATGGGCTACCGTGCCTGCCTTCACGGGAGGAATCATCATGGGGCTGCTGAAGGGATCGCTGACCTTTTCGAGATATCGCGTCAGGGGGGAGCTGCCGGAGGAGTTCCGCCCCTTTTTCGATCGCCAGATCAAGAAGTACGCCTTCCGGGAGCTGACGGCGTCGGCCGAGGAGCAGGCCTTCGGGTGGACAAGCCTGGAGAACCCCCTGGACACGCACTTCGAGGGTGCGAAGTACAGCGCGGGCGACTTTTTCTACTTCGCCCTGCGCGTGGACAGGAAGTCGATCCCGCCCGCCCTGCTGAGGCTCAAGTGCCTCGAGGAGGAACGCAAGGCCCTCAAGGACAGCGGCAAGAAGAGGCTCTTCCGCGAACAGACCCGGGAGATCAGGGAGCGGGTCTACCTCCACCTCCTCGCGAGGGCCTACCCCGTCCCGTCGCTCCACGACGTCCTGTGGGCCCCCTCCGGCGGCTGGCTTCTCGTCGGCTCCCACGCCGATAAGGTGTTCGAAATCTTCGAGGACCTCTTCAAGACCACCTTCAACGCGAAGTTCACCCCCTTTCTGCCCTGGGACGCAGAGCAGCTGGACCGGAATACCGCGGCGGCCGTCGCGGCCCTGGAGGGCGGCTCGTTCCTCGAGCCCTCGAAGAGTTCCGGGGAAAAGACGGACCCCGCATTCCTGGCCCGCGAGTTCCTGACCTGGCTCTGGTACAAGTCCGAGGAGCGAAACGGGACGATCGCAATCCCGGGCAAAACGGAGGTCGAGCTCACCTTCGAGAAGAGAGTGGTTTTGGAGTCCGGCGAGGGAGAGTACGCGGAAACCGTGGCCTGCCAGGGTCTGCACGCGGACCTGAAAGAGGGCAAGGCGGCGATCCGCGAGGGCAAGAAGGTGCGGGAGGCCCGCCTGCGGCTCGAGAAGGACGGCGACCGATGGGAGTTCACCCTGAAGGCCGACCGGTTCCAGTTCCAGTCCATGAAGCTGCCGCAGACGGGGGGCCTCGACGAGGAGGCGGAAGAGAAAGAAGGCGGCATCCTCGAGCGCGTCTACCTCGTCGAGACGGCCCTGAAAACCATGGACGAGCTGTTCGCCTTCTTCCTGAGCCGGCGCCTCTCCCCCCAGTGGGCCTCGGAGGACATCCCGCGCGTCAAGGCGTGGCTGAGAGGCTAAACGGCGGGGTTCGGGCTCCGGGGCACAGGGTCCGGGGAAAAACAGGAAAAGGGGATCGGGCAGGCACCCGATCCCCTTCGCCTGTGCGGTCCGTATCTTTCTTCTAGAGGATCAGCTTCTTCAGGGCGTCGATCAGGGCGCGGTTTTCCTCCTCCGTCCCGACGGAGATGCGGATCTTGTCCTCGAGCCGGGGGCGGTCCCAGTAGCGGACCAGGATCCCCCGGTCCCGAAGCTCCAGGTACAGGTAGCGGGCGTCGCCCTTCGGCGGCCTGGCCAGGATGAAATTGGCCTGCGAGGGCCACAGGGCGAACCCCATCTTCCGAAGCTCCGCAGCCAGCTTCGCCCGGGAGGCCTTGATCGTTTCGGCGTTGGCCTTCATCCAGGCCTGGTCCTTCAGGGCCGCCGCCGCCAGCCTGAGCGCCACGGCGTCGACGTTGTAGCTGTCCTTGATCTTGACGAGCCCCTCGAGCAGTTCGGGCCGGGCCACGCCGAATCCCACGCGGAGGCCCGCCAGCGAGTAGCCCTTCGACAGCGTCCGCAGCACGATCACGTTCGGGTGCCGCGACACGAGGCCGATCGCGTTCTCGTCGGCGAAATCCGTGTAGGCCTCGTCGATCACCAGGACCCCCTCGAGGCCTGCGGCGAGCCGCTCGAGGTCCCGCGCGGGGGCCACCGTAGCCGAGGGGTTGTTGGGCGTGCAGACGAAGGTCAGGTGCGCCCGGGCCGCGATCAGCCCCTCCACGGGGAGGGTGTACTCCTCGTCGTAGGGCACCTCCACCGCCTCGGCATCCTGCATCTCGGCCAGGGTGACGTAGAGCGAGTAGGTGGGCATGGGATAGGCGATCCGCCTCCCTCTTTCGAGAAATGCCCGGGCCAGGAGCGCCAGCATCTCGTCGCTGCCGTTTGCCGCCATGACCCAGTCGGCGGGAACGCCGTAGACCTCCGCCGCCGCCTCGCGGGCCATGAGGGCCGTCGGGTCGGGGTAGCGGCGCAGCCACTCCCCCTCGAACCCGTGCAGGACCTTCATGACCTCCGGGGAGGGCGGGT
>MVQS01000224.1 GCA_002067855.1 Syntrophaceae bacterium PtaB.Bin038 | reverse complement strand
CAGGTCGTCCGCCCGCTCAAGGAGATGACCGTGTTCGACAACGTGCGGGTGGGAGCCTTCCTGCACGACGCGGACGCGGCCGGGGCCCGGGCGACCGCCGAGCACTGCATCCAAATCTGCGGCCTTGCCGAGTTTGCCGACAAGACCTCGGGCGATCTGCCGATCGGCGTCAAGAAGCGCCTCGAGCTGGCCCGCGCGCTGGCCACGCGGCCCCGGCTGCTGATGCTCGACGAGGTCATGGCGGGACTGACCTCCACGGAGGTCAACACGGCCCTGGACTTGATCCGCGGCATCCGCAACGAGGGGATCACCCTCCTCATCGTCGAGCACATCATGGAGGCCATCATGCCCATCGCCGACAGGGTGGTCGTGCTCGACGGCGGCATCAAGCTCGCCGAGGGCCCCCCGGCCGAGATCATCCACGACGAGCGCGTGATCACCGCCTACCTGGGCGAGAAGTTCAGCCGCCGCATGCAGGCCCGGAAGGAGGGACGCGCCGATGGCTGATCCGATCCTCACCCTCGCGGACGTCCACGCCGGCTACGACGGCGTTCCCGTCGTCTTCGGCGTCTCCCTCGAGGTCCTGCCCGGCGAGCTGGTGGCCGTCGTCGGGGCCAACGGCGCCGGCAAGTCGACCACCCTGCGCACGATCGCCGGCCTCAACAACCCCCTGCGGGGCTCGATCCAGTTCGAGGGGAAGGACATTTCGCGGCTTCGCCCCCACCAGACCCTGGCCCTGGGCATCAGCTACGTGCCCGAGGGGCGGCGGCTGTTTCCCAAGCTCTCCGTCGAGGAGAACCTGCGGCTCGGGGCCTACACCGAGAAATCCGGGGCCGAGATCCAGCGGCGCCTCGATGAGATGATGCAGCTCTTCCCCGTCCTGCGGGAGCGATCCCGCCAGACCGCCGAGACCCTCAGCGGCGGCGAGCAGCAGATGCTGGCCATCGCCCGGGGCCTGATGTCGAAGCCCAGGCTGCTGATGCTCGACGAGATGTCGCTGGGGCTCATGCCGACGCTCGTGGAGAGGATGATGGAGACCGTCGTCGCCGTCAACCGAAGCGGCGTCACCGTTCTGCTCGTCGAGCAGATGGTCCAAGAGGCCCTCGAGATCGCCCACCGCGGCTACGTGCTGCAGAGCGGGCGCATCGTGCAGTCGGGCCCGGCGAAGGAGCTGCTGGACTCCGAGGAGATCCGAAAGGCCTACATGGGGATGTAGCCGGAAGGACCGGATGCAAAGCCGCAAGCGGGACCGCGCCACGGGCCGGACGGGCACCGCGAACCCGGGCCTTCTCATACTTTCGTCGTATTTGAAATCCTCCCCGTTTCTAGTAGACTGCTTCTGTTTTTTCGCCCAGCCCCCCTCCAGGGGGCTTCCCGATACCCTTCTCACCCGCAGCCGCCGCGATTGCCGCAGGAACCGGATCATGAGAGTGCTCGTCGTGGAAAGCAGCGTTGCCGTTGCGCAGGTCCTGTCGGATTTCGTCAGGCTCTGCGGCCACGTCGCGGAAGAGACGTACAACGGCAGGGAAGCCATCCGCCGCCTGCAGGAAGGCCTTTACGAGATCGTGATCACCGATTCGGAAATCGTCAGCGTGGACGGCGTCGAACTCTGCCGATTCATCAAGGCGAACTTTCAGGACGTCCTCGTCATCGGCATGAGCGGGTACCT
>MVQS01000223.1 GCA_002067855.1 Syntrophaceae bacterium PtaB.Bin038 | reverse complement strand
ATCGCCCGGGCGGGCATCCCCGTGATGGCCCACATCGGCCTGACACCCCAGTCCGTGCACCAGCTCGGGGGCTACCGGGTGCAGGGCAAGGACGATCCCTCGGCGGTGAGGCTTCTCGAGGACGCCAGGATCCTCGAGGAGGCGGGCGCCTTCTCCATCGTCCTGGAGTGCGTGCCCGCGGCGCTGGCGCAGAAGATCACGGCGTCGCTCTCGATCTCCACGATCGGCATCGGCGGCGGGGTGCACTGCGACGGCCAGGTCCTCGTCGTGCACGACATGCTGGGGCTCTTCGAGCGCTTCACCCCCAAGTTCGTCAAGAAGTACGCGACGCTGAACACGCAGATCAAGGAGGCGGCGGCGCAGTACATCGACGAGGTGAAGAAGGGGACGTTCCCCGGCCCGGAGCACTCGTTCTAGCGGCCAGAAGGCCGCAGGCGTCAGGCATAAGGCTCAGGGCGAAGATGAAGAAACCACAAGAATCGTTCGACAAGCCATGCGCCTTGAGCCTTATGCATTCTCATTGGCCATGAGCCCTCAGCCTCCGGCCTTAAGCCCTCTCTTCGAGCTTTCCGGTCTTGAAGGCGTCGAGGGCGGATTGCACCGTCCCCGAGGCGCCGAGGAAGATTCGGACGCCCGCCTCTTTCAGGGCGGCCGAGGCCTTCCGCCCGATGTGCCCGGTAATCACCGCGTCCACGTTTTTCCCGGCTACTTGGTTCCCGGCAGCCGTGCCCCGGGTGATTCAATGCACGCCGGCCGAGTTTTCCTCCGCCTCGTAGGCCCCTCGGATGTCATCGAAGAAGATGTAGTACCGGCACCGGCCGAACCGGGGATCCACCAGGTCGCTCAACCCGGGTCCCGTCGACGAAATACAGATCCTCATGTCCTGCCTCCCTTCCCCTGTGGTTCCACCCGACCCGGCACCCCGGCCTGCGGGTCGCCCGCCCCGTTCCGTGCCGCTTCCGCACCCTCCCCCGCGCCCCGGCACCCCGGGGGCGTGTCGTCCATCCTCTCGTTGAGCGCCCGGAGGCGATCGGACATCACCCGGAGGAAAGAGACCACGATGCGGGGGTTCTCCCTCAGGATCGTCTCGAGGTTGGCCTCCGAGACGACCACGAGCCGCGTGTCCGGGGCGGCCGCCACGGCTGACGCCGTCCTCGGCGCCTGGATCAGCATGGCCATCTCCCCGAAGTACTCGCCCTCGGCCATTTCCCGGATCAGCTGCCCCTTCCGGAGAATCCGGACCGTTCCGGACAGGATGTAGTACATTTCCCTGCCCCGGCTTCCTTCCTCGAAGATCGTTTCCCCGGCCTCGAAGGAGCGCACGAAGCGTGCGGGCACCGGCGGGGAGACCCTGCCGACCGCGGGCCCCCGATCCAGGAGGCGCGAGAGCAGCAGGGCCTCCCGTCGGCGGGTGTTGGCCAGCAACTCCGTCCCGAACAGGATCACCGCGAAGGTGTAGTAGATCCAGACGACCAGCACGAAGACCGCCTTGAGGGACCCGAAGGCGACCCCGTAGTCCGGGTTGTACTGCAGGAAAGCCGTGAAGAGCGGGCGGACGATCGACCAGAGCACGGCCGTGCACAGGGCGCCCGTCAGCAGGTTCCACCCCTCGAGGCGCACGGGGGAAAAGACCCAGAAAAAGATCGCGAGAAACAGGGTCCCCGTCAGGAAGGGAAGCGCCCGGTCCAGTTCCCCCCTCCACGCCGCGCCGGGGACCGCCGTGTCCCCCAGCACCGCCGCGTAGAGGATCTGGCCCGCGGCGAGCCCCAGAAACAGGAGCAGAAAGGACAGGACGGCGAGAAAATCGACGAGCTTGTCGCGGAAAAACCCGACGGGGCGATCCGTCTTGAAGACGCCGATGAACCCGCTCCGGATCGCTCTGACCAAGGGCACGACGGACCACAGCAGCGGCACGAGCCCGATCAGCCCGAGGGCCCGCTGCTCCGCGATGGAGAACACCTCGCGCAGGATGACCTCGTAGTGCTCGGGGACGATCTGGATGATGATCGACTCGATGGCCCGGCTCGCCTGCCGGGACGAGACGAAGACCTGGCTGAGAAGGACAAGGACCGCCAGGCACAGGGGGATCAGGGCGAACACGCCGTAGAAGGCAAGCGTGGCGGCCGTGTGGAGATCGCGGTTCCGCAGGAACGACAGGATGGAAAAGCGCAGGACGACCGCCGGGGTGATCCACCGGTCCCGGTGCGTCGTCATGCGGTCTGTCGTGTCGGGAGCCACGTCGTCGTCTCCGGCAAGGCTGCGTACCGATTCGTGAAGAGGGCCTGATTATAGTGGCGCCCCCGCGGAAAAGCAACGCCGGAGTCGGCCGCGCCCGATCGGGCGCCGTTGACAGGCGCGGGCCTTTGGTGCTAAGGGTGAAGCCGGCAGGGCGCGACACCGCCCCGGACCGGCCGCGAGGCCCGATGGAGCAGGCAGGAGGACGACGGACGCGACGGCATGGTGAAGACCTTTTTCCTCAACCTTTCCCTCAACAAGAAGCTCGTCCTCATGATGCTCCTGATGACCGCGGTCCTGCTGGTCACCCTGATCACCATCTACTGGCAGGCCGAGAGGAACCTCATGGCCCAGATCGAGAGCCAGACGGCCGAGCTGGCCCAGGCGGTCCAGGTGGGCGTCGAGGAAGTCACGGGGGGCGCCTCGAGCGAGACGCGCCTCGAGCAGTACCTCTCGTCGCTGAAGACCAAGGGTATCAAGGAAATCTCCATCATCAGCAACGCCGACGAGATCATCGCAAGCACCAACCCCAACAAGATCGGCACACCGGTGAGCCAGAAGAAGAAGGAGCTCATCATCAAGGCCGAGCTCGGGGAACCGGCCGTCGACCAGGAGGGCAAGGCCTACAACGTCATCATTCCCGTCATCGCCGGTCAGGCCCACTACGGCTACATCCACCTCCAGATCAACGTGGAGAATCTCCAGGAGACGCTGCGCCGCAACACGACGAAGCGCATCCTCGCCGCCCTGTCGGTCTTCGCCATCGGCATTCTCCTCTCCACGTTCCTCTCCGTGTGGTACACGGAACCCATCCACAACGTCGTTGCCGCGGCCCGCAAGGTGGCGGCGGGCGATCTCGACCAGAACCTCCCGGTGGACCGGAAGGACGAGATCGGGGACCTGACGCGGAGCTTCAATTTCATGGTCCAGCGGCTCCGGGAGCAGCGCAGGCTCGAGGAGCGTCTCCGCGAGGCGGAGCATCTCTCCGCCGTGGGGCAGCTCTCCCGTGGGATCGCGCACGAGATCCGCAACCCGCTGAACTTCATCAGCCTCTCCATCGACCACATCCGGGCGAAATACCGACCCGCCGACGGCGCCGGCGCCGAGGGGTTCGAAAGGCTGGTGGAGAGCATGAAGGAGGAAATCCATCGCCTCGACCGCCTCGTCGGGGATTTCCTCGACTACGGCAAGCCGCTCAAGCTCGACCTCCAGCCCTGCAGCACCCGGGAGCTGCTGGCCGACGTCGTCGAGATCGTGAGGGCCAAGGCGGATTCGGACCGGATCCGGATCGTCGAGGCCTACGGGGCCCTGCCGGAGCTGAGGCTGGACATGGAGCTCATGAAGAGCTGCCTGTTCAACCTGGTGACCAACGCCTTCCAGGCCATGCCGGACGGCGGAACTCTGACGATCGCGTCGGAGGAGAGTGACGGCCGTTTCGTCCTGCGCATCTCCGACACGGGAACCGGCGTGTCGGCGGAACACCTCGGCCGCGTCTTCGAGCCCTTCTTCACGACCAAGAGCAAGGGGCTCGGCCTGGGGCTGGCCATGACGAAGCGGGTCATCGAGGAGCATCGGGGCAGGATCGAGTTCTCGAGCGTCGAGGGACAGGGAAGCGAGGTGACGATCCGCCTCCCCCTCGAGGGCTCCGAAGCGGCGCAGGCCGGCGCAGACCCGGGGGAGGAACAGCCATGGCGGTCATCCTGATCGTGGACGACGAGACCCTGCAGCGCGAGATCCTCACGACCATCCTGGCCGACGAGGGGTTCGAGACCTATTCGGCCTCGTCGGGCGAGGAGGCCCTGAAGCTGGCGAAGGCCTACGAGCCGGACCTCGTGCTCACCGATCTCAAGATGGGAAGGATGGACGGGATCGAGCTGCTCGAGAAACTCAAGGGGCTCAAGCAGCCCCCGACGGTGATCCTCATGACCGCCTTCGGGACCGTCGATTCGGCCGTCGACGCCATGAAGAAAGGTGCCTTCGACTACCTGACGAAACCCCTCGACAGGGAAGTCGTGCTTCTCGCGGTCCGCCGTGCCCTCGAGCGCAAGGAGCTGATGCAGCGCAATCTCGAGCTCCGGAAAGCCCTGAACGACATGTTCAGCATCCAGGGGATCATCGGCCACTCCAGGGCGATCAAGGACGTCGTCCACATCGTCCGCAAGGTGGCCGACAGCCCCGCCACGGTCCTGATTCTCGGGGAGAGCGGCACCGGGAAGGAGCTGATCGCCAAGGCGATCCACTACAACAGCGGGCGGCGGGAGAAGGCCTTCATGGCCGTCAACTGCGCGGCGATCCCCGAGACCCTTCTCGAGAGCGAGCTGTTCGGCTACGAGCCCGGCGCGTTCACGGGCGCCACGCAGAGGAGGAAGGGCCTGTTCGAGGCCGCAAGCGGAGGGACGATCTTTCTCGACGAGGTCGGCGATTTGCCTCTGATGACGCAGTCCAAGCTCCTAAGGGTGCTGCAGGAACGCGAGATCATGCGTGTCGGGGGCCGCGAGCCGATCAAGGTCGACGTGCGGATCGTGTCGGCCACCAACAAGGACCTGCTCGAGGAAATGAAGCATGGGCGATTCCGCGAGGACCTCTTCTACCGACTCAAGGTCGTCACGATCCACATGCCCCCGCTGAGGGAACGCAGGGAGGACATCCCCGACCTGGCCGCTTTCTTTCTTCAGAAATTCAACCACAACTTCGGCAAGAATGTCGTCAGGATCGATGAGGCCGCGATGAAGGCCGTCGTTCAATACGGCTGGCCCGGAAACGTGCGCGAACTCCAG
>MVQS01000222.1 GCA_002067855.1 Syntrophaceae bacterium PtaB.Bin038 | reverse complement strand
TCGGTCCGGGCCACGGGGATGGCGTCCGTCCCCCGGCGGTCCAGGGCGTCCATGACGAAGGCGACCGTCAGCCGATCGGTGTCTCGGGCGGGCGCGTAGGCGGGGTCGTCGCCGCCGTCCCCGGCCGCCTCGAGGAGGACGCCGCTATCCTTCAGCTCCTCGAGGATCTCCGCCGTCAACCCCCGCGGGATCTCGAGGCTCTCCGACACCTCTCGGGCCGTGAGGGGAACCGCCCCGGCGGCGAAGCACCGGCTCATGTGGTTGACCACCCGCAGGGCCAGCAGGCGACGGAACCTGTGGCTGGCCCGTTTCGCGTCGGGGCCGTACTCGAGGGCGTCGGCGTTCTGGTGGACGAAGGAGAGCTCGGCGCCGGCCAGGACGATGAGCCAGCTGAGCTGGAGCCAGGCGAGGAAGAGGGGCAGGGCGGCGAAGCTGCCGTAGATGGCGTTGTAGCTGGCCACCCCGACCTGGAACCTCACGTAGACCATCTGGACGACGACGTACACCGTGCCGGCGATGACCCCGGCGATGACGCCCGACCGCCGGTTCACGCGCCTATTCGGCATGAAAAGGTAGAGAAACGAGAAGAGCACCCACATGGTCACGAAGGTCGTCAGCTCCAGCAGGAGGAACACGACGAAGCCGAGGATCCCCAGCACGTCAAAGCGCTTCATGATCGTCTCGAGCTGCGTGGTGACGAAGACGGTGGCGCTGCTCGAGAGCACCAGGAGCACCGGCGCCACGAGCATGACGGAGAGGTAGTCCGTGATCTTGCGCGAGAGCGTGCGCTCCTCCCGGACCGACCAGATGTCGTCGAGGGAGCGCTCGATGTGGCCGAGGACCTTGATGATCGACCAGAACAGCAGGATCACGCCGATCCCCGCGATGAGGCCGCCCTTCGTGTTCGCCAGCAGGGTGTTGGCGAACCCGAAGACCTCCAGTAGAACATCCTCCTGCCCCGGGAAGCGCTCCAGGATCTTCTCCTCGAGCACTTTCTCGAAGGCGAAACCCTTCGCGATCCCGAAGGCCATGGCGACGACGGGGACGATGGAGAGCAGTGAGAAGAACGTCAGCGCCGAGGCCCTCAGCTTGCAGCGGTGCTCCTGAAACGCCCGGGCGGCGGCCAGGAAGATCCTGAGGTAGCGGATCAGGAAGGCCTTCGGGCGCGGCAGGTCCCGCGCGCGGATCCGCCAGACGTCCTCCTCGATGAATCTTCGGAGCTTTGCGATCATGGCCCCGTCGCCCCCTTCTGTGCCGAGCCGATTGCCTCCTGTTTACTAGCACAGCGGGCAGGGAAGGTAAAGGCCTCGGGGGGAGGCGGTTTCTCCGGGCCGCTCCCCCTCGGCCCGGCCCTCTCCCGCCGGGGAAAAGGAAGACAAGCAACGGCCCTGCAGGGATCGGATGCGGCCGCTCTCAGTAATTCTCCGCCAGGATCTCGTAGTGCGCCTTCGGGTGCCGGCAGGCGGGACAGACATCGGGCGCCTCGGGGCCTTCGTGGACGTAGCCGCAGTTTCGGCAGTGCCACTTGACGGCCGTCTTCTTCCGGAAGACCTCGCCGCTTCTGACGTTGGCCAGGAGCTTTCGGTACCGCGCCTCGTGGTATTGCTCGACCTCGGCGATCTCGTGGAAAGAGCGGGCGATCTGGGGGAAGCCCTCCTCGCGGGCCACGCGCTCGAAATCGGCGTAGAGCGTCGACCACTCGAGCTTCTCGCCGTCCGCGGCGGCCTCGAGATTCGCCGCCGTGTCGCCGACCACGCCCGCCGGGTAGGCCGCCGTGATCTCCACCTTGCCGCCCTCGAGGTGCTTGAAGAACACCTTGGCGTGCTCCTTCTCGTTATCCGCCGTTTCGAGGAAGACGGCCGCGATCTGCTCGTAGCCCTCCTTTCTTGCCGCGCCGGCGAAGTAGGTGCAGCGGTTGCGCGCCTGCGACTCGCCGGCGAAGGCCGCCAGCAGGTTCTTTTCCGTCCGGGTTCCCTTGATCGATTTTGCCATGGCCTCTTGTTCCTCACTTTGGGGGTGGAATCGTTCCCGACTAAAATAACCCGCAACGCCGGCAAGTCAAGGAAATACAGTGGCGGGCCCGGTCGGTGGACCCCGCGGCCTGCCATGCCAGGCACGGATATTGCTAATAATTCAGTACAGGAAAACCCAACCACCTCCTTTCATCTCCTTCGGGGCAGGGCCGAACACCCTGCCCCACTTTTTTTGACTTACGCGATCAAGGCAATGGACCTCCAGCGCGCGGGCCTGTACAATGCCTCAGGGATCGAGGCAGTGCGTTTCGCGACTCCGGCGGGCAGTTTCCGCAACGACGGGGGGAAACGGTGAAAGCTCATAAGACGGTATCGAACGGTTCGCAGCCTGCGGCTTCCGCCCGGCTCATCTTTGCCGTCACCCTCGGCAACGCCCTTGAGTGGCTCGACTTCAGCGCCTATGCCCTCTTTGCCGTCTTCATCGCCCGGGATTTTTTCCCGGCGGAGAGCGAGCTGGCCTCGCTGCTGGTCGTTTTCGGCACCTTCGCCGTCGGGTTCGTCATGCGACCCATCGGTGCGCTCGTCCTGGGAAGCTATGCCGACCGCGCCGGCCGCAGGGCGGCCCTCAGCCTGACGATCCTGCTGATGGCCGTGGGGACCGCCGTCATCGCCTTCACGCCGGGCTACGCGACGATCGGTGCGGCCGCACCGGTCCTCATCGTCCTGGCCCGCTTGCTCCAGGGCCTCTCGGCCGGCGGCGAGATCGGGGGCGCCGTGGCCTTTCTCGTCGAGCACGCCCCTGCCGGAATGCGGGGCCGCTACGCTTCGTGGCAGCAGGCAGGCCAGGCCGGGGCGTTTCTCCTGGCGGGCCTCTCGGGTCACCTCGTGACCAACCTGCTCACGCCCGAGCAGGTCCAGGCGTTCGGCTGGCGCCTGCCCTTCGTGTTCGGACTCGCGATTGCACCGGTGGGCCTCTACATCCGCTGGAAGCTCGACGAGACCCCGCTTTTCGACCGGTACCGGAGGGAGAAGCCCGTCCGCGAGGCCACCCCGGTCGGAGAGCTGTTTCGCGCGCACCGGCGGGCGCTCGCGGTCGGCATCGCGCTGGTCGCCGTGGGCGCCGTCTGCAACCACCTCGCGAACTACATGCCCACCTACCTCATCCGCGAACTCAAGATGAAGCTCTCGAGCGCCTACCTCGGCCTTTTCGTGTTCGGCTGCGCCCTCAGCATCGCCCCCCTGATCGGCTCCTGGTGCGACCGCGTCGGGCGGGTGCCGCTGATGCG
>MVQS01000221.1 GCA_002067855.1 Syntrophaceae bacterium PtaB.Bin038 | reverse complement strand
CGCGTACACCAGCCCGATGAAGACGAACAAGCTGGAGTACCAGCAGCACCTCGTGCGGCTCTTCAACGACACGATCCCCAACCTGAAGCTTACGGCCGGCCTGCGGGATTTTGCAGGTCAGCGATGGCTTACGAGGCCGTTCGACACCAAACTGTGGTACGGGATGGCCCCCTACGTGAAGGAGGACTTCGGCAAGGCCATCTTCGCGGTCAACACCGCGGGTGTTGAAAGCCCCCTGGAAAAGGCCATCGACGCCGCCACGGCGGACTTCAAGCCCCTGGCGGGCAAGTCGGCCCTCGTCATCTTCAGCGACGGCCTCGAGATGCCGAAGGCCCCTGCCTCGGCGCAGGCGATGAAGGCCGCCCTGAAGGACAACATCTGCATCTACGCCGTCCTCATCGGCAAGGACCCCACGGGCGAGGGCAAGGAGCTGCTGGACAAGGTCGTGAAGGCCGGCCAGTGCGGGTTCATGGTGAAGGGGGAACAGGTCGAATCGGCGGCAGGCATGGCGGACTTCGTGGAGAAGATCTTCCTCGGGCCCGCCGCGGCCGCTGCAGTCCCCGCGCCCGCCGCCGTGCTGCCCCCGGGCGCCGTTGCGCAGCTCGACACGATTTACTTCGACTTCGACAAGTACAACGTGAAGCCCGAGTTCAAGGACGTGGTGAAGAAGAACGCTGATTACTTCAAGGCCAACAAGGCCAACAACGTCCTCATCGCCGGCAACTGCGACGAGCGCGGCACCAACGAGTACAACATGGCCCTGGGCCAGAGAAGGGCCGACTCTGCGGCCAAGGCGCTGAAGGCGGCCGGTGTCGAGGAAAAGCGGATCAAGACGGTCAGCTGGGGCGAAGAAAAGCCGGTCTGCAAGGAATCCAACGAGGCCTGCTGGGCCAAGAACCGCAACGCCATGTTCTTCGTGATGCAGCCGTAAACTGAGCCCGAAGGCCGGAGGCGCGGAGCCGAAGGCCGAGGCTGTGAACAGAAAAATCCCCGGTTTTTCGACCGGGGATTTTTTTGTGATGAAACTGTGAATTCGGGAAGCGGAGAAGTTCGGTTAATCCGTCATGGGATGGAGTGCGGTGGGACATTGCGCGCTTCCTGACTTCCTCTCTTCTTCACTTCCATCCTTTTCCGATACCCTGTACCCTGCCTTTCAGACACCCGCCTTACGGAAGACCTCCGCGATGATCGACCTGGCCTCTTCCTGGATCCGTGCGAGGTGCTCCCGGTCCCGGAAGCTTTCCGTGTAGATCTTGTAGATGTTCTCCGTGCCCGACGGACGCGCCGCGAACCATCCGCTGCGGGTGACGACCTTCAGGCCGCCGATGGGCATGCCGTTTCCGGGCGCCTCGGTGAAGCGCGCCGTGATGGGCTCCCCGGCCAGCTCCGATGCACCCACCTGCCCGGGCGAGAGTTTCGCGAGCACCGCCTTCTGCTCGGCCGAGGCCGCCACGTCCATCCGCTCGTACAGGGGGCTTCCGAAGCGCCCGGCGATCTCCGCGTAGTGCTCGGCGGGGTCGCGTCCCGTTTTCGCGGTGATCTCGGCGGCCAGCAGCCCCATGATGAGACCGTCCTTGTCGGTCGTCCACGCCGTGCCGTCCATTCGGAGGAAAGACGCCCCCGCGCTCTCCTCGCCGCCGAACCCGCAGGTGCCGTCGAGAAGGCCGCCGACGAACCACTTGAACCCCACGGGGACCTCGCAGAGGGGCCGGCCGAGATGGGCGGCCAGGCGGTCGATGAGGCTGCTCGATACGAGCGTCTTGCCCACGGCCGCGTCTCGCCTCCACCCGGGCCGGTTTTGGAACAGGTACCAGATGGCAACGGCGAGGTAGTGGTTGGGGTTCATGAGCCCGGCGCTGCGCGTCACGATGCCGTGGCGGTCGCCGTCGGGGTCGTTGCCGAAGGCGACGTCGTAGCGGTCCTTGAGCCCGATGAGGCGCGCCATCGCGTACGGGGAAGAGCAGTCCATCCGGATCTTGCCGTCCCTGTCGACGGTCATGAACCCGAAGGCGGGGTCCACGTCGCGGTTGACCACGTCGAGGCGGATGCCGTAGCGGGAGGCCACGGGGTCCCAGAAGGGCAGGGAGGCTCCCCCCATGGGGTCCACGGCGACCCGGATCCCCGACCCTGCGATGCCCGTCATGTCGACGACGTTCGCGAGATCCTCCACGTAGGGGCCGACGTAGTCGTGCTCGTGGGTCGTGCCGGCCCGAAGCGCCTTCTCGAAGGGCATTCTCTTTACGCCCCGCAGCGCGTCGGCCAGGTACTCGTTCGCCCGGTCCTCGATCCAGCGCGTCGCCTCCACGTCGGCGGGACCGCCCTCGGGGGGATTGTACTTGAATCCGCCGTCCTCGGGCGGGTTGTGGGAGGGCGTGATGACGATGCCGTCGGCGAGGGCCCCGGTCCTGCCGCGGTTGTAGGTCAGGATGGCGTGGGAGATGACCGGCGTGGGCGTGTACCCTCGGCCCGCCTGCACCATCGTGTCGACGCCGTTGGCGGCGAGCACCTCGAGGGCCGTCGCGAAGCTGGGCTCCGAGAGGGCGTGGGTGTCGATCCCGACGAAGAGGGGCCCGGCGCCCCTGCGGCAACGGTAATCGCAGACGGCCTGGGTGGCGGCCAGGATGTGGTCTTCGTTGAAGCTGCGGCCGAGGGAGGACCCCCGGTGCCCCGAGGTCCCGAAGGCGACCCGCTCCTCGCTCCGGCACGGATCCGGGCGGTTCGTGTAGTAGGCCGTCACCAGCCGGGGGATGTTGACGAGCATCGATTTAGGGGCCGGCTTGCCTGCCAGCTTGTGCAGGGCCATGGGTCACCTCAGCCTGTATGCGGACCGCGCGGCGCGAAGGCCCGCAAGTTGCCCGCTGGGTTGCACTCGCCCCTCGCCGCCTGCGTTCCGTCCCGGACGACGACCGCCGCGCGGCGGTCGAGGGGGTCGATCCGCGGGGTGAGGAAGAGAGACGTGTAAATACGATCTCCGGTGCTTGCGCAGCGCAGTGTACCGAAGAAAGACGGGGAAGACAAGCCGGCAGATGCAAGGACGTGCTTGACAGGAGCGGTGCAATGAAGGTATTTCACTACGCAATATCCCTTGCCACTTTATGGAACATGCCATGGCCCAGCCGAAACGCGTGAATTCCCTCATCCGGGGACTCGAGATCCTGGAATCCTTCACGCCGTCCGAGTCCCGGCTCAGCCTCCAGGAGCTCTCCAGCAAGACCGGCCTGCCCAAGACAACGGTGCACCGGTTCCTCAAGACGCTCCTGACGGTCAACTACGTGACGTTCGATTCCCGGACCAGGATGTATGCGCTGGCGCCGCGGGTCATGGCCCTGGGCTTTTCGGTCCTCTCGGGCATGGATCTCCGGCAGACGGCGTTCCCTTTCATGGAGGCCCTGTCCCGTGAGACCGATCAGAACGTCAACCTGGCCGTCCTGGACCGAACGGAGATGCTCTACATCGAGCGGATCACGGTGCGCAAGATCATCAACACCAACCTTCACGTGGGGAGCCGGGTGAACAGCTACCTCACGGCCATGGGACGCTCGCTCATCGCGTTTCTCCCGCCCGAGCGCTACGATCGGTTCCTGCAGGAGCTTCTTCAGGACAAGGAGGCGGTCAAGCATATCGGCAGGCACGGCGAGAGACTCCATGCCATCCTGGAGACGGTGCGCGCCAGAGGGTATGCATCCAACGACGGGGAGTGGGTGCCGGGACTGAGGGCCATCGGGGTGCCCGTTTTCAACGGCAGGGGCGAGGTGGAGGCGTCCCTGAGCATGTCCTTCATCAGCCAGATGGTCAGCTATGACGAGATGATCGAGAAGTTCGTGCCGCCCCTGATGACGACGGCGGAAAGGATCTCCTCGGCGCTGGGCTTCGACGGTTTTATCGGCCGCTTCCGCTGAGAATTCGTGCCTCAAAGAAAACGTGAAAAAGGGGATACCCTGCGCGGATATCCCCTTTTTTCTGGCGTCCCCACGGGGAGTCGAACCCCGGTCGTCGGCGTGAAAGGCCGATGTCCTAGGCCTCTAGACG
>MVQS01000220.1 GCA_002067855.1 Syntrophaceae bacterium PtaB.Bin038 | reverse complement strand
CCTGGGCAGGGACCGGGGGTACGCCCTCGGGCCCGTGGGGGACGGGGAGCGCCTCCTGAGGGATCTGCTGGAGACCTACTGGCGGGGCCTGACGATGCCCCTGCCGTTCTTCCCCGAGACGGCTCGGGTCTACGTCGCCAATCTCCTCAGGGGGAAGACGGCCGAGGAAGCCCTCAGGGCCGCAGGCCGGACATGGGCGTCGGAACGCGGGCATGCCGAGGGGCAGGACCCGTATTTCCGCTTCTGCTTCGGAGGGGCCGACGCCCTGGGAGGCGAGTTCCGGGAGCTGGCCGAGGCGGTCCTGAGGCCCCTGCTCGAAAAGGCCGAGGAGGTGCGCTGAGATGCCCGAGGCAACCCCCCGGTTCGATCTGCTGAAGAGCCCCCTGGACGGACGGAACCTCATCGAGGCGAGCGCCGGCACGGGGAAGACCTACGCCATCGCGGGCCTTTTTCTGCGGCTCCTCGTCGAGAAGCGCCTGGCGCCTTCGGACATCCTCGTCGTGACCTACACCGTGGCGGCCACGGAGGAGCTGCGCGACCGCATCCGGAGGATGATCCGCGAGGCCCTGGACGTGCTCGCCGGGAAGGCGACGGACAAGCCGTTCCTTGCCGATTTCGCCCGCGGCCTCGCCGACCGGAAGGATGCGCGCGACAGGCTCCGGGAGGCGCTGCGGGGGTTCGACGAGGCCCCCATCTTCACGATCCACTCCTTCTGCCGCCGGATGCTCTCCGAGAACGCCTTCGAGAGCGGCAGCCCCTTCGACACGGAGCTCCTGCCCGACGAGCGTATGCTGCGCGAGGAGATCGTCCGCGATTTCTGGAGGAAGCACTTCTACGAGGCGCCGTCCGAGTTCGTCCTGTACGCCCGCGAGCAATTCAGGGGCCCGGCCTCGTTTCTCTCGCTGCTTCGCGCGGCGCCCTTCCGGCACGATGCCCGGATCCTGCCCGAGGCCCCCCCCGAGCGCCTGGAGGGCCTTGCGGCCCTGCGCAAGGCCTTCGCCGGCCTCCGCCGCTCCTGGCCGAAGAGCCGCGAAGGGGTGGAGCGGGCCCTGCGGGACGAGGCCCTGAACCGGACCAAGTACGGCAGGACGGAGCGCTACCTCGAGGCGATGGATGCCTTCCTGGCGCGCCCCTGGGCCGCGCTGCCCCTGTCGGAGGACCTGCTGAAATTCGGCCCCGACGCCCTTGCGGCGGCGGTGAGGAAGAACCGCAGGGCCCCGACCCACCGGTTCTTCGAGCGCTTCGGCGATTTCATAAGCGTGGCAAATGCCGTCTCGGGCGAGATGGAGGGGCAGGTCCGCTTCCTGCGCTGCGAGCTGTTCCGGTACGTGCGGCAGGAGCTTGCCCGTCGGAAGAGGCACCGCAACCTCCGGTCCTACGACGATCTGCTGTCGGACCTGCGGGCTGCGCTCCGGTCGGAGGGCTCCGGCATCCTTTCCGGGGCCATCCGGAAGAAATACCGGGCGGCGCTCGTCGACGAGTTCCAGGACACGGACCCCGTGCAGTTCGCCATCTTCGAGTCGGTCTTCGGGCAGGGCGAGACGGCGCTCTTCCTCATCGGAGACCCGAAGCAGGCGATCTACAGCTTCCGGGGCGCCGACCTGTTCGCCTACATCCGCGCCGCCTCCTACGTGCAGAGGCGCTACACGCTGGCCGAGAACTGGCGCTCGGAGCCGGGGCTCGTCCGCGCCGTCAACACCCTGTTCGGCCGCCCGCGGCACGCATTCCTCTACGAGGCCGTCCCCTTCGAGGAGGCGCGGTCGGCCGATCGCGAGGTCCCCTCCCTGACGATCGGGGGGCGGGCCGACGCCCCGCTGAAGCTCTGGGCCCTCGACGGCGGAGGCGAGACCGTTTCGATCGAGCGGGCCCGCGAGCGCATCCGCCGCGCCGTGGCGGCCGAGGTCGCGCGGCTCATCGAGGCGGGGCGACGCGGCGAGGCCCGCATCGGCCGGCGGCCCCTGCGGGAGGCCGA
This sequence comes from Syntrophaceae bacterium PtaB.Bin038, assembly GCA_002067855.1. GTDB lineage: Bacteria > Desulfobacterota > Syntrophia > Syntrophales > UBA2192 > UBA2192. Next base: position 9,877 of record MVQS01000220.1, on the reverse strand, counting down.
CATGGCCGTGCTCGTCCGCACGAACCGGGAGGCCCTCCTCGTGCAGGAGGCCCTCACCGGGCTCGGGGTTCACAGCGTCCTCTACACCACGGGCAACCTCTTCGACACGGAGGAGGCCCTCGAGACGGAGCGGGTGTTGAAGGCCGTCGCGGAGCCCGGCGACGAGGCGGCCGTCCGAACGGCGCTGGCCACCGACCTCATGGGGCTCGACGGCGCCTCGATCGAGAGGCTGATGGGGGACCCGACGGCGTGGGAGGAGAGACTCCGGCGGTTCCACGACTGGCGCGACACGTGGGAGCGCCACGGCTTTGTCCGCATGTTCCGGGACCTCCTGCGGGCCGAGGGGGTGAGGCCGAGGCTGCTGGCGCTTCCCGGCGGGGAACGCCGCCTCACCAATGTCCTGCACCTGGCCGAGGTCCTCCACGGCGAGGAGACGCGCCGGCGCGCGGGCATGGGGGGGCTCATCCAGTGGCTGGCGACGCAGCGCGACGAGGAGACGCCGAGGCTCGAGGAGCACCAGCTCCGCCTCGAGAGCGACGCCGATGCCGTGAAAGTCGTCACGATCCACAAGAGCAAGGGCCTCGAATACCCCGTCGTTTTCTGCCCGTTCAACTGGGGGTCTTCCCGCGCGGGGGACGTCTACAACTTCCACGACGAGAAGGACGGCTGGCAGCTCAACGTGGCGCTCGAGGACGCGGGCGAAGAAGCCCGCCGGGCGGCCGAGCGGGAGCAGCTCGCCGAGAACGTGCGCCTGCTCTACGTGTCCGTGACGCGGGCGAAGAACCGCTGTTATCTCGTCTGGGGGCCGATCAACCGGGCCGAGACCTCGTCGCTGGCCTGGGTTCTCCACGGCCCGGACGGCGACCCGTCGTCCGCCGTCGACGCGACGGCGGCCCGTGTCGCCGGGATGGGCGGGGAGAGCCTGCGGCGCGAGATGGAGGCGGTCGCCGCCGCCTCGGGCGGGTCCGTCGAGGTCGTCCCGATGCCCGAGGAGGCGGTCCCCGCGATCCGCCCCGATCCCGACCGGACGGGCGCGCTCGAAGCGCGCGAGTTCCGCCGGAAGGTGGAGCGCGCCTTCGCGATCTCGAGCTTCTCGTCCCTCGTCGAGGACGCGGACCGCGGGGCGGCGGGCGAGGGCCTCCCGGAGAGCCCCGACCGCGACGAGCGGGTCCGCCGGCGGGCCGCGGAGGAGTCGCCGGGCCGCGCGGACATCTTCTCCTTTCCCCGGGGGCCGAGGGCGGGGAAATGCCTCCACGCCGTCTTCGAGCGGATCGACTTCGCCGACGCCGCCCGCGGCGCCCTGGAAGGCATCGTGAGGGAGGCGCTCGCCGAGTACGGGTTCGAGCCGCTCTGGTGCGACACCCTGTGCGACATGATCGGCCGCGTCATCGAGGCGCCCCTCGATCCGGCGCGGGGTGTCCGGCTCTCGGGACTCGACCGCCGGAGGTGCCTGCACGAGCTGGGCTTCACGTTTCCGCTCCAGGCCCTCGAGCCCGCCGGGCTGCGGGAGCTCTTCGCCGGCGCCGCGGGCGACATCCCGGAGCGGATCGGGTCGCTCCGCTTCCGGCCCGTCGAGGGGTTCATGAAGGGCTTCATCGATCTCGTCTTCGAGCACGGCGGGCGCTTCTACCTCGTGGACTGGAAATCGAACCACCTGGGGGCCCGCGCCGAGGACTACGGTGCGGAGGCGCTTGCGGCCGTCATGGGGGAGGACCTCTACGTCCTCCAGTATCACCTGTACGCCGTGGCCCTGCACGAGTATTTGAAGGGCCGCGTGAGGGGGTACGACTACGACAGGCACTTCGGGGGGGTCTTCTACGTGTTCCTGCGCGGCGTGGACCCCGCGCTGGGGCCCGGGTTCGGGATCTTCCGCGACCGGCCCGATCGCAGGCTCGTCGAGACTCTCGCGGAAGGGCTCGTGGCGAGGCCCTGCGGGAGAGAAGGACCATGAACCCCTGGATCGTCGAACATCTCCATGCGGCGGGCGTCCTTTCGAATCTCGACCGGGGATTTGCGCGCCTGATGGTGCGGCTCGCGGGGGAGGCCGACGGGGACCTCGGACTTGCCGCGGCCCTCGTGAGCCGCGCCTCGGCCGAAGGCAACATCTGCCTCGACCTGGCCGGGATCGCCGGCAGGCCGGTCTCGCCCGGTGACGGTGCGCCCCGGTGCCCCCTGCTGGCGCCGTGGGTTTCCGCGCTTCGGCGAACGGCCGTCGTCGGCGCCCCCGGCGACCGGCGCCCCCTCGTCCTCGACGGCTCGCGCCTGTACCTCTACCGGCACTGGGACGCCGAGCAGGGACTCGGCCGCTTTCTCCGGGAGCGCTCGCGGGACGACGCCCCCGCGGTCGACACGGCGCGGCTGCGCGAAGGGATCGAGAAACTCTTCCCCGACCGGGACGGGGAAACGGACTGGCAGCGGGTCGCCGCGGCCGTGGCCGTCCTGCGGCCGCTCAGCGTGATCACGGGAGGCCCCGGCACGGGAAAGACGACAACCGTGGCGAGGGTCCTCGCCCTTCTGCTCGAGCAGTCGAAGGCCCGCCCGCTCCGGCTCGCCCTGGCCGCCCCGACGGGCAAGGCGGCCGCCCGGCTCCAGGAGGCCATCTGGGAGTCGGCCGGGAGGCTCGCCTGCGCGGACGGAATCCGGGAGACGCTCGCCGGCATGGAAGCCTCCACCCTGCACCGCCTGCTCGGGCGCCGCCCGGGGTTCAGCGCGTTCGGCCGGGGAGAGGAGGAGCCGCTCCCCTTCGACGCGGTCGTTGTGGACGAGGCTTCCATGGTGTCCCTGCACCTCCTCTTCGCCCTCGCCCGGTCCCTGTCCCGCGACGCGAGGCTCATCCTCCTGGGCGACAGGGACCAGCTGGCCTCGGTCGAGGCCGGCGCCGTCCTCGGGGACATCTGCGGCTCAGGGCGCAAGCGCCTCTACTCCGTCCCCGCCGGGAAACGGATCGCCGAGGCGAGCGGCGAGGCCGTACCGCTTCTGCCCGGGGGCACGGCGCCGTCGCTCGGAGACTGCATCGTCGAACTCCGGCGCAACTGGCGCTTCGGGGCGGAAAGCGGGATCGGCGAGCTCTCCCGGGCGATCCGGGAAGGCGAACCGGGCGAAGCGCTCTCGATCCTGCTGGAGGGCCGGCGCGGCGATCTCGGCTTCCGGGCCGTGCCCGCGCCCCGCGACCTTTCGCGGGCGCTCGTCGATGTCGTGCTCGAGGGATACGGGGATTACATGGAGGGAAGCGGGCCCGCGGAGGTCTTCGAACGGTTCAACCGCTTCCGGATTCTCTGCGCCCTGCGGGAGGGGCCCTATTCCGTGGACGCCCTCAATGCGGCCGTGCAGGCGATCCTGGCCCGGGCGGGGCGGCTGCGGCCCGGGCATCCCTGGTACGAGGGCCGCCCCGTCATGGTCACGCGCAACGACTACGGCCTGAGGCTCTTCAACGGCGACGTCGGGATCGCCCTCGCGGACCCGGACGCGGGCGGCGCCCTCCGCGTCTTCTTTCCCGGCCCCGACGGGTCCATGAGGACCTTCGAGCCCTACCGCCTGCCCGAGCACGAGACGGTCTTTGCCATGACGGTGCACAAGAGCCAGGGGACGGAGTTCGACCGCGTGCTGTTCATCCTTCCCGAGGTCGATGCGCGCGTGCTGACGCGGGAGCTCCTGTACACGGGGGTGACGCGGGCCCGCAAACGGGCCGATCTGTGGGCGGGCGAGGAGATCCTTGCGGCGGCGCTGTCGAGGCGCATCGAGCGCGTCAGCGGGCTGAGGGACATGCTCTGGCCGGCGTGAGGCCGGCGACGGCGGCGTGTCCCACCGGCAAAGAGAAGGTGATAAGGTGAGAGGGGAAGAACGGTGGAAGAGCCGGCGGGCCAAGGGGCGGCCTCCGATTCTCCACCCTTCTCACCTTCAGCCCCTCTTCCCCTCTGCTTGCCAGGGCTGGCATCCGGACAGTTTTAACCGGCCCGGCGGAGAGCCCGCTGTGAGTGTCCGGCGCAGTCCGTAAAACCGGCGCTGCGTCACGTTTTCTGCGGTGCCAAAACGGCACGAATGATCCTCCCGGGAGGCTTTTCCCCCTTTGGGCGGGCGTTGTGCCCAACACCCCCGATCCCGTCAACTCCTCGAAACTCGCATGAATCCTGATGCCTGACGCCTGATGCCCGCCGCCTTTTTTTTTGGCATGAATCATGCTGATTCACCCTTTTCAGGAAGGTCTATGTCCGGAGGGAAATCCGGCTGAAGACTTCGGAATCCGAGTTCATTCGAGAGACGTGTCCGATGGAAGCTCAAACGAAAAACAGGCTGGACCGGAAATGGAAGAAACACGCGGACGAGATTGAACTGGAGGTCATCCAGAAGCTCAAGGGCAATGCCGACTACCACGTGGTCGAAGTCGCCCGGGCGTCGCTGAAGCGATTCGGCGTCGAGAAGGCGGGCCTCCGGAAGGACAGCTTCGTGCTGCGGATCGAAACCGCGGCGGGGACGGAAGAAAGCCGGCGTTCGGCCGGCGGGTGGCTGTGCTTCGAGAGCGAGACGGACGCCCTCTACTACCTGTTCCATGTCTGGTTCCGGCACGTCAAGACGAACTTCACCGCCCTGGACGACGCCATGTCCGACACGGTCGATCTCGTCGAGAAGGCCATGGGCATTGCCGTGCGCGAGGGCGGGTTCGGCAACGAGGTCCTCAAGGACATGATCGTCCGGGCCCTCGGCCGTCTCGCCTCCGTGTCCTTCACCGCGGGGGGGTATCTCCAGGGCGGCCAGATCGACGCGGAGGTCCTGGAGGACGGTTCGAAGCACAACGGCGGCCATGACGAACTGGCTCGCCTCGCCGCCGCCGGCGCCCTCGACGTGCGCAACCAGAAGCACCTCAAGATGCTGGAGACGTGGATGACTGCAAGGCAGGCATAAGGCATAGGGCATAAGGCGGAGAGAACGACCGGGGAGTCATGTTCCCGGTCTTTTTTTTAATCCTTGCCCCTCGTTCCCTGGTCCTTGATCCTGCTGGAGGAACTCCAGAACGCGCCGGTTGAACTCCTCCGGGTGCTCGATGTTCGGCATGTGGCCGCAGCGCTCGAAGATATGCAGGCGCCCCCCGGGGATTCTTCCCGCCGCATCGACGGCCTGGCTCACGGGCAGGATCCGGTCCTGGCGCCCCCAGAGGATGAGCGTGGGGGCGGCGATGGAGGCGAGGCCCTCCCGGATGGGCTCCAGGACGCCGGGCCTCGCGCCGCGGAGCGTGGCGATGTTTCGCAGGATGGACGTGAAGGCCCGGATGGATTGGGGCTGGAAGAACATCTCGTAGTACATCCGCGCAAACGCGGGGGAGATCGCGGCCGGGTCGTAGACGAGACGGTGCAGGAATCGGATGAAAACGGGCAGGGGGGGCTTGAAGAACAGGCGGCCGAAAAAGGGCAGCGAGGCGATGCGCAGGGGAAGGCTGACGTCGCTCCCGAGCCCGGCGCTGCTTGCCAGGACAAGCCTCTCCACGCACCGCGGCTGGTCGAGGACGACGCGGAGGGCAATACCGCCGCCGAGGGAATGGCCGACAAGCCCTGCCCGCCCGATGCCGAGGGCGTTCATGAAGTCCCGGACGAACCGGGAATAGGCCGCGGGGCTGTAATCCATCCAGCCGGGTATTCCCGTCCGGCCGAAGCCCGGCAGATCGGGCGCGAAGACCCGGTGCCGGGATGCGAGGGGCCCGATGTTGGGCCGCCAGATTTCCGCCGAGGCCCCCAGGCCGTGGATGAGCACCACGGGCGGGCCTGACTCGCCCGCACAAAGGCATCGCGCGCGGAAACCGTCGATGTCGACGTAACGCTCGGCAGGCATCCGTTCACCCCACGTCGGCCCCGTTTTCCGGGGCCGACGGAACCGTGTGCCATCTTCCCACGAACCCGTCCAGGACAAAAGCGAAATCTCTACAAAAAGATCGAAACGGACCGATCCGTCAACCTGCATTTCGCGATAGAAAAATAAGGAAAATAAAGGTTGTTTTTTTACCCGCGGTTGTATTAAGTATGTCCCGGGTCTGTCAAAAGCGGGATTAAATTCCGCTACGTGGCATGACCCGTAATTTTTGTGTGCCGGGATTGAAGTCATGACAAAAGAGGAGCAGATCGCCAAACTGAAAAAGCTGGGCGATGAATTCATCTATGCCCTGATCGACAATCCCTACGAATGCCCCATCGTCATCGACAACAAGGGCATCATCCGGTTCATGAGCCGCTTCAGCAATCGCCTGATCGGCATCGACGCCGACGAGGCCGTTGGACGGCACATCAAGGACGTCATCAAGGAGACCCGCCTCCACGAGATCCTCAAGGACGGAAAGGCCCGGATCGCGGACCTTCTCTACATCGCGGGCAAGCAGCAGGTCATCTCCCGGATCCCCCTGCAGGATCTCCAGGGAAAGATCCTGGGCGCCGTCGGCAAGGGCGTCTTCAGCAAGGTCTCCAAGGTGGCCGAGCTGTCCAGGCGGATCGAGCATCTCAGCGATCAGATCCAGTACTACAAGCAGCAGGTCACCGATCTCAAGGGCGGCTCGACGATCGTGGGCCGTTCGGCGGCCATCCTGAAAATGAAGGAGAGTGCCCTGCTTGCGGCGAGGAGCAACGCGTCGGTGCTCATCACGGGGGAGTCGGGAACGGGGAAGGAGGTGGTCGCCTACTTTATCCACCAGAACAGCACCCGGTCCAACGGGCCCTTCATCCGGGTCAACTGCGCGTCGATCCCCCGGGAGCTCTTCGAGAGCGAGCTCTTCGGGTACGAAGGGGGGGCGTTCACCGGGGCACGCTCGCAGGGAAAGCCCGGCAAGTTCGAGCTGGCCAACGGGGGGACGATCCTGCTCGACGAGATCGGCGAGATGCCCCGCCCCATGCAGGCCAAGCTCCTGCGGGTGCTCCAGGAAAAAACCGTCGACCGGCTGGGCGGGACGCGGCCGATTCCCGCCGATTTCCGTCTGATCGCCGCCACGAACCGGGACCTCCAGGAGATGGTGCGCAAGGGGGATTTCCGGATGGACCTCTTCTACCGCATCAACATCCTGAGCATCCACGCGCCGCGGCTCAAGGACATACGGGACGACATTCCCGTGCTGGCGACCCATCTCGTCAGACTTCTCAACGAGGAGATCGGCTGGGGGGCTTCCGCCATTTCCCCCGAGGCCATGGAAGAACTCCGCAACTACGACTGGCCGGGCAACGTCCGGGAACTGCGCAACGTCATCGAGCGTGCCATGATCATCGCCAAGGAGCGCCTCATCCGGCCCGAGGATCTCCCCGAGCGGGTCCGCCAGCGGGAAACGGAATTCGGGACCCCGTCCGCCGCGGTCACCGTCCCGCGCACGGGCAACCTGCGGCGCATCCTTTCCGAGACGGAGCGCCAGGTCATCCAGGACGCCCTTCACCGCGCCGGGGGAAACAAGACGAAAGCCGCGAAGATGCTCGGCATCCACCGGACATCGCTCTATGAGAAAATGAGACAGCACGGGATGGAACCCGATGCGGAGGTCGATTTCAGCCTGTGACCCGGGCGCCTGGAAAATTCCTTCTTCCCTCTCCTGACAAGACGTACCCTTTTCGATTCCTGCAATGTAGGGTAATCGCTACATGTCCCGTTTTTCAAGCATTGCACCGAACATTTGAAAAATCAGCCGGTTAAAAGCGATATTCCACGCAGTGGAATAATTTACGTAGTGAATACACGACGATGTTCACCTCCCCAGCCCGGTTTCCCGAAAGGCCGAATCGAATAAACAACCAGCAGTATTGACTACTTGCGTCTTCCGCCCCGCCTATGGTCCGTCTCTTGCGATAGAGCCGCGCGGTTACAGACCCGTCGCGACTCCCTGCCGGCGTTCATTCCGATGGAGGGCGTCATCCGGACCGGAGAGGCCGGGCCGGGTCATCGACGGATCGCGGGGGATTCCGCGATCTGTCGGGCCGCAAAATCCGTTTACGGGGGAGACATGATGGATGTACGAGCGGACAAGGTAATGTCGCTGGCCGAGGCCATCAAGACCTACGTCAAAGAAGGCTCTCACATCTCGATCGGTGGTTTCACCATCAATCGAAACCCCATGGCGGCCGTCTACGAGATCATCCGCCAGGGGATCAAGAACCTCCATGTCTATGCCCACTCCAACGGCACCGGCGTCGACGAACTGGTCGGCGGGGGGTGCGTGGCAAAGATCGAGATCGCCTACGGTGGAAACGGGAGGGCGGCCCCCACCTGCATCCGGTTCAAGCAGGCGATCCAGAAGGGAACGGTCGTTCACGAGGATTACTCAAACTACCAGATGAGCCTGCGGTTCCACGCAGGGGCCATGGGAGTGCCCTTCCTCCCCACCCGCTCGTCCCTCGGGACGGACATCGTCAACAAGTGGGGCTTCTCGAGGCAGATGCGCAAGGACGATTCCAAGCTGCCCGACGACAAGCTCATCGTCATGGACAACCCCTTCGGCGACTGGGCGAACTGCGCGAAGGTCGTGCTCGTGCCGGCCATCAACCCCGACGTGACGATCCTCCACGTCCAGAAGGCCGACCGCCAGGGGACCTGCCGCATACAGGGCCTGCAGTTCTGCGATGTGGACCAGGCCAAGGCGGCGCGAAACGTCATCGTCACCTGCGAGGAGATCGTCGACGGGGCGGAGCTGAGGAAAGACCCCGAGTACAACCAGATCCCCTTCATCCACGTCTCGGCCGTCGTCCACGTCCCCTACGGTGCGTACCCCTCGTCCTGCCACCACTACTACGACTACGACCCCACGCAGCTTTCCGATTTCGCGAAGGCCGCGAAAGACGACGGGGCGTTCAAGGCCTACCTCGACAAATTCGTCTACGGCGTCAGGGACCACCAGGGGCTGCTCGACCTCGTCGGCGCGGAGCGGCTCGCGAAGATCAAGGCCGACCCCCGGACCGGCTATGCCACCGGGCTTGACAGAAAGTGAGGAGGGCAAGCGCGATGGAATACACTCTGAGAGAACTCATGGCGATCGTTGCCGCCCGGGAGATCAAGAACGGCGACATCGTCTTCTGCGGAACGGGCATTTCCATGGTGGCGGCCATGGCGGCCAAGCACATGAACGCCCCGGAGAGCGTCATCTTCTTCGAGACCGGCGCGATCGACTCGGCCCTCGAGGAGATCCCCATGGCCGTGGCGGACCCTCGCGTCATGTACTCCGCGGCCTCCTGCGGCGGGCTGCTCGATGCCTTCGCCACGATGCAGAACCGCATCACCGGCGACAGGGTCATCGGCATTCTCGGCGCCGCCCAGATCGACAAGTACGGCAACATGAATTCCACGAGCATCGGGGACTACTACCGGCCCAAGACCCGCTTCTCCGGGAGCGGCGGGGCCTGCGACGTGGCCTCCTTCGTGCCCCGCTACATCATCTTCATGCAGCACGAAAAGAGGAAGTTCCCCGTGAAGGTCGACTACCTCACCAGCCCCGGCTATCTCGGCGGAAACGGCGGCCGCGAGCGGGCGGGCCTCCTGTCCGGAGGGCCGAGCGCCGTTGTGACCAACCTGGCCATGATGCGCTTCGACGAGAAGACCAAGGAGATGTACCTGGCCAACTACTACCCCGGGATCTCCCCTCAAAAGATCCTGGACAACATGGAGTTCTCCGTCGACATCTCGAAGGCGACGGAAGCCGCGCCGCCCACGGCGAGCGAGCTGAGGGTCCTGCGGGAGGTCGTCGACCCCCAGCGGATCATCCTGTGAGAACCGGCGCCGCCCGGCCGGCGGAGAGCCGCCGGCAGGGACGGCGCGACGGCAACACCGACACACGGTCGCACCCATAACCATAACGAGGAGAATCGATATGAACTTTGAACTGACGGAAGAGTTGAAGATGTTGCGGGACACGGTCCGCTCGTTTGCGGAG
>MVQS01000219.1 GCA_002067855.1 Syntrophaceae bacterium PtaB.Bin038 | reverse complement strand
AAACGTCAGGACCGGCAACGGTCCGGCTGTCTCTTCGCAACCCGGAGCCGGAGCTTGTGACGCGGGACGACGACGGGGACTTTTTCCGCCTCACCCCGCCCGAGGGCGTCACCCCGAGGGCCGCCCGTTAAAAAAAAGGGCGCCCGGTTCGGCCGGCGCCCTTATGGTCTGTCTGGTCAATTTCGTCTATCTCGTCCGTTTCGTCGGGAATGCCGAATTGAAATCCCCTGTTTATTCCCTGTACCCTGCCCCCTGGAGACCCCGCACCCTTATTTCAGTTCCGACAGCTTCGCCTTCGCGACCCGGGCCTGGTTGGTCTGCGGGTATTTCTTGATGACCTGGTTGTAGACGATCCGTGCGCTCGCCTTGTCACCCAGTTTCTGGAAAGCCATTCCCTGCTTCAGCAGGGCATAGGGGACCTTATCGCCGTTCGGGTAGTCTTTGACCACTTTCTGGTACTCCACGATGGCCCGCTCGAACTTGTCCTCCACGTACCAGGTCTCTCCGATCCAGAACTGGGCATTGTCCGAGAACGCGGTCTTCGGGTACTGCTTCAGGAATTTCACGAACTCCTCGCGGGCCTTTACGTACTGGCCCTCCTTGAAGAGCCTGTAGCAGGCGTTGTAGGCCGCTTCCACGTCGTTCTTGGGCTCCGCCGTCGCCTCGGCGGCCCCGACACCCACCCCTTCGACCTTCGCGCCGTTGGTCGATTCCTTCCTGGCGATCCCGAGGAAGTTCTCGAGGTACCCGATCCGGAAGGCCATGTCGTCGAGGCGGGTCTTGAGATTCTGGCCCTTGCCCACGCCGGAGAACTCCTTGTGCATCTCCTCGACCTGGCCCCGCATGGTCTGGACGTTGTCCCGGACGCTGCCGAAGTCGGCGCCGAGGTCGGCCTGGTTCTTCCGGAGATCCCGCGTCGTGTCGGCCACGTTCTTCTCGAGCGAGTCGAGGCGGGTCTGGAGCTTGTCCACGTCCGCGCGGAGCGCCGAGATCTTGCTGTCATAGTCACGCTGCGACTTCTTCAGATCGTCGGTCGTGGCGCAACCCCCGATGACGAGCAGCAGGATGGGAATCCATAGGATGGTTGCCTTTTTCACCGTGAGCCCTCCCGTGGCGAAATCCTACTTCTCAGTGTAGACGAAGGTCGCGTTGCGATTCTTGTGCCAGCAGGCCTCCGTCGCCTCCGAGCAGAGCGGGCGCTCCTCTCCGTAGCTGATGGTCTTGATGCGTTTTCGCTCGATCCCCAGGGTCTGGAGATAGCGGGCCGCCGAATCCGCCCGACGCTGTCCGAGGGCGAGGTTGTACTCGTTGGTCCCGCGGTCGTCGCAGTTTCCCTCGATCGTGAGGCTCTTCCCGGGGCTCGCCTTGAGCAGCTGGGCCACCTTGCCCAGGGTCTCGCGGGCCTCGGCGCTGAGCTCCGCGCGGTCGAAATCGAAGTAGATGCGCGAGAGATCCTTCAGGCGCGACGCCTCGGCGGCCGCCCGGTCCCGTTCCGCGCGCTCCCGCGCCTCCTGGTCCCGGAGCGCCTGCTCGCGCAGGGCCCGATCGCGGGCCTCCTGCTCGGCACGCTGCCTGGCCAGTTCCTCCTCCGAGGGTCCCGCCGGCTTCGTCCCGGCTTTCGTCACGTCCTCCTTCGTGGCCTTCTTCGGGGCGCTGCACCCGGTCGTGAGCGTGAACGCCAGCACGAACGCCATCAAAACCGCCAGAAGGATCCCGTATCGCATCATTGCCTTTCCTCCTTTGATCCCTGCATTGAACCCTGCGGACCCGATGAGGCAAGTGCCCGTAAGGAGATTGCTTTTGACGGGATTCTCTTAAACCATACCTCCCGTGCCGTCAATAGAAATTTAGGTGGGGCGACCACGTGGGGGACACGTAGGCTTCGAGCCCCTCGTGGATGACGCGCACGTTGGTGCCGTTGGAGTTCATCACGCAGACCCGCGACTTCCCCCCGGCGCGCGACACGAAGGCGATGTATCGCCCGTCGGGCGACCAGGCGGGGTTCTCGTTGCGGCCGCCGTTGGTCGAGACCTGGACCGGCGTGCCCCCCGCGGTGTCGAGGACCATGATCTGGAAGGTCCCGCCCGCCCGGCCTTCGTAGGCGATGCGGTTCGAGCGGGGATGCCAGGCGGGCGAGGTGTTGTAGCCTCCCTCGAAAGTGAGCCGCCGGACGTTGCCGCCGCTTGCGTCCATCAGGTAGATCTGGGGCGTGCCGCCCCGGTCGGAGACGAAGGCGATCTGCCTGCCGTCGGGCGACCAAGTCGGCGAGACGTCGATGGCCGGGTCGGTGGTGAGCCTCGTCATGCGGCCGTCGGCGAGGTTCAGGATGTAGATGTCCTCGCTGCCGTCCTTGCTCGAGGTCACGAGCATGCGCTTCGAATCGGCCGACCAGCTGGCGGGAAGATTCAGCCGCCCCGTGGAAAGGATCCTTTTCACGGTCTTGCGGTTGAGATCCAGGACGTGCAGATCGGGGTTGCCGTCCTTGTAAGACAGAAACGAGAGCTGCTTGCCGTCGGGGGACCACTTCGGGGAAAGGGTGATGGAGCCGTAGTTCGTCAGCTTCACCGGATCCGTCCCGTCGAAGTTTACGGCATAGATCTCCGAGACCCCCCCCTTCTTGCCGGCGAAGGCGATCTTGGTGTCGAAGAGTCCCTTTTCGCCCGTGAGGGCTATGAGAATCTCCTGGGCGAACCGCACGACCATCTCCTTGCGTTCCTCGATCTTGCCCGTGTAACGCTTGCCCACGAGGAGCTTGCCCTGCACGACGTCGAAAAGGCGGCACTCCAGGGTCAGGTCACGGCCGCTGACGGAGAACCCGCCCGTCACGAGGGACTCGGCGCCGATGGCGGTCCAGGCGGGGAACTGGATGTTCTCCGTGGCGATCCCGAGCTTGGCCTGGTCGACGAGGAAGGCCTTGCGGTCCAGGATGTTGAAGAACCCCGTGATCTCGAGGGTCTTGCCCAGGGTGTCGGCAAACCAGGGGGAGAGGCTCTCCTGGCCGGCGGCGTTGTTCATGTTCTTGAAGGCCGTGACGGCGATGGGGAACTTCTGCGCCGAGGGCGAGTCGATGTTGATGTACACCTTGGCCTCCGCCGCCGGCACGGCGGCCAGCAGCAGAACGCACACAAAAAAAAGAGCGATGCGGTATTTTTTCATCGTGCCCTCAACCCCTCCCGTTTTGAAAAGATGGAAATAAGGAAGCAGCGAAGTTATGAAGCCTGGAGAATCATCCGGAACGCGAAAACCCGGATGCTCATCCGAACTTCCCAGCTTCTCAGCTTCGTCATTTTCTATAGTCCGCCGAGCGGAACCGGATCCCCAGATCCACGCTCGAGTCCTGGATCCAGGACGGCAGCGGCGGAAACGGGTCGGACTTGCGGATCGCCCGGTACGCCGACTGGTCGAAGTAGATGTTCCCCGAGCGCTTCTCGAACCGCACCTCGGTCACCTGCCCGCTGCGCAACACCCGAACGTCGAGAATCGCCTCGAGGTTCCTGTCCGCCAGGATGCTCTGCGGCAGGGCCCAGTTCTGCCTCACCTTGGACCAGATCTGGGAGTAGTACTGGCTCATCAGCGACGCGGTGTTCCCCTGTCCCGAGAAGGGCTGGCCGCCGGCGTCGGCCGACTCGGCCTTCCTGCGCATCTCCTCGATGGCCTGGTTGAGCCGCGCCGCGTCCTGCCTCTTCGTCGGCGCATCCGACTTGAGCAGAGGCGTGGGCGTCTTCGTGACGATGCTCTTCTTGAGGACGATCGCGTTGTCCCGCACGCTCTCCTTGAGGGACTCGCTCATGACCTCCCGGGAGAGGGCCGCCGTGGCGCTCTTGCCCAGGCCGGCGGGGGCGCTGACCAGGTCCACGGAGTAGGCCGGCCCGAAGGTCCACGTGCGCGAGGGGAAGGCGGGGGAGAAGAAAAGGACGGCGAGGGCGACGGCGTGAATGAGCAGCGACAGCAGGACGGCCGCATTGAGGCTCGAGGGGCCGTCCGGTCTCCATCTGAGGATATGGCCCGTCATCTCGAATCCCTGGGCGGCTCCGTGATCATGCCCAGCTTGTCGATCCCGGCTTTCCGGACCTCGGACATGACCTGAACCACGACCCCGTACGGAACCTCTTTGTCGGCGCGCATGAAGAGCTCCCGGTCCGTCCGCGACTTGAAGATGCTCTCGAGCTTGGCGCTCAGGTCCGGGAGCGTGGTCTTGAACTCGTTGATGTAGATCTCCTGCTTGCCGTTGATCGTGAGCACGAGCTTCTCCTCGTTCACGTTGATGCTCTTGGCCTTCACGCGGGGCAGGTTCACGTCGATCCCCATCTGGAGCATGGGCGCCGTGACCA
>MVQS01000218.1 GCA_002067855.1 Syntrophaceae bacterium PtaB.Bin038 | reverse complement strand
TCGACCGTCTCGCCGTTGCCCCCCGCCTTGAAGACCCTCATGTTCTCCTTCGCGAAGAAGGCCTTCGGGTCCTTCCGGATCTTCCCCAGCGTCTCCTCCGTGGCGATGCTGTGGGGGACGTTCCAGAAGGGGTTCATCTCGATGTAGGTCATCTTCCCGCTGAAGACGGGTGTCTTCTGGAATGCCGTCCCCACGATGATCTTCATGGTCAGGGCGGGCGTCTCGTTCTCGACGACCTCGAGCCCGTAGCCTGCGATGTTCACCAGGATGTAGGGGTTGCCCAAATTCTGCGGAAGCCAGCGCCATCGCTCCAGGTTCAGCTCAATCTGGCGCACCCTCTTTTCGGCGGGCACGTTCAGGGCCCGGAGCGTGCGAGCCCCCACGATGCCGTCGTCGAACAGGCCGTGGCTCAGCTGGAAACGCTTCACGGCGGCCTCGAGGGCCTCGTCGAAGACGTCGCTCGCAACGTCCGAGGCCGCCGACAGCTCGCCGGTCACCTTCAGGCGGGCCCGGAGCGCGGCGACGCGCTCGCTCTTCATCCCTTTCTCGAGCTTCCCGTCGCCGGGGACCGCCGGCCATCCGCCCTTCTCGGCCAGCGCCCGGTAAACGACCAGCGCCGTCTTGAGACGGCCGTAGCCCGGCTGCGCCGGAAGCAGGCCCTTGAGGCTTCCCTCGACGTCGCTGCCTGCCAGGGCCTCTGACAGATGCTTCACCAGGTTGAACCGCGAGGGATAGATCGTCCACTCGTCGGCGTGGAGCGTTTCGGGGTTGACGCGCCCGTTGAGCAGGTGTGCCGCGTAGACGAGGTAGGCGTCGGACAGCAGGAGTTCAAGGGCGACGGTTTGCCCCGCGTCGGGTTTTTCGTCCCGGGCGAGGACCCGGCGGCTCTCGGCCAGGGCGGCCTCGATCCGCTCGAGGTGGTAGTCCTTCGGCTGGAGGCCCTCTGCGTCGGCCGACTTGATCGCTCGGGCCAGGGTGTCCGCCGCGGGCAGCGGGATTCCGTCCTTCGTCCAGGCCGGAGCGTATTTTCGCATCTGGTAGAAACGGGTGACGGCGCCGGGGTTGCACCACGTTGCCCGGGCGCATACGGTCTTCCGGACGGCACCGGACTTGACCGCTTTTTCGATGCTTTTGCGGATGTCGTCGGTAGGGGCCTGGGCCAGGGCGCCGTTGGCAAAGCCGGCAACGAGGGTGAGGAGCAGCGAGAGCCTGAGCCAATGTCGGGTTCGTGCGGGAATCATCGCGGTTCGGGCTGCAGGGATTGCAAAAAAACCGCCATCGCCTCCGGCGATCACGGCGGTTCAGAGCCTACGACGCTCGTGGTTGCTTATACCCTGTCCACCGAAGATTGTCGACAGGAATTTTCGGCTCTCATCCGTCCACCTCCAGCGCCGCGACCTTCCGGAGGTAGGCCTCCATGTCGAACTTGCGCCTCAGCCCCGCGTCGTTCATGTAGCGGATCTTGCCGAAGACCTTCCGCTCGGGCCAGGCCC
>MVQS01000217.1 GCA_002067855.1 Syntrophaceae bacterium PtaB.Bin038 | reverse complement strand
GGAGAATCTCATGTCCTCGGCCTATGAGGACAGGCCCTTGCCGATCGGCAGCGGCCAGACGATCTCCCAGCCCTATATCGTGGCGTACATGACGGAGCTCCTCCAGCCCGACGGTTCCGGGACGGTCCTCGAGGTCGGTACCGGATCCGGGTACCAGGCGGCCGTCCTCTCGCTCCTCTACCGGGAGGTGTATACGATAGAGATCCTCCCCGAGCTGGCGGAATCGGCGAAGGCCCGTCTCCGGGACCTCGGTTTCAGCAACGTGGAGGTCCGGACGGGGGACGGCTATGCCGGGTGGCCCGACAAGGCGCCCTTCGACGCCATCCTGGTGACGGCGGCGGCCGGCCACGTTCCGCCTCCCCTCATCAGTCAGCTGAGGGCGAAGGGGAGGATGGTCATCCCCGTGGGCAGCCCTTCAGGGATCCAGCACATCATCCTGGTCGAGAAGGATCAGGGGGGAACCGTCACGACAAGAAGCCTGTTGCCCGTCCGGTTTGTCCCTCTGACGGGGGAACGACCGTGATCCCCGAGGTACGCACCCCGTGTTCCGGCACAATAGTTGCTTTGATGTTCACGGGTTGCCTTTATGGAAAACAATCGATCGCCGATGGATGAACGGGCCGGGCAGTTTCTGTCCCGCATTGCGGCCTCGAGGGTCCTCCCCTCGCTGCCCCAGGTGCTGCTGAAGCTCGTCGAGGCCTGCCGAAGCGAGGAGACGACCGTCCGGGAGATCGCCCAGATCGTCAACAGCGATTCCGCCCTCACCGGCCGGATCCTGGGGATCGTCAACTCCCCGTTCTATCGCCGCCCGGAGAAAATCGTACGCATCGACGATGCCCTGTTCCACCTGGGACGGGACGCCGTGCGCAGCATCGCCGTCAGCGCATCCATCCACCAGGTCTTCTCGGGGGTCAACGGCCAGGGCCCGTTCCACACGAAGCTCTACTGGCGCCATGCCCTGCTGTGCGCCGTGCTGGCCCGGCGGCTCTCCGAGAAGACGTCCTTCAGGGCCCCCGAGCTCTCCTTCCTCGCCGGGATCCTCCATGACGTGGGGCGGGTGGTCCTGTGGGTCCACTTCCCGGAGGAGTACGGCAGGGTGCTTTCCGCCGCGGGAACGCGCTCGGACCTCCTCCTCGAGGGGGAGCGGAGGATGGGGATCACCCACGCCGAGGTGGGCTCCTGGCTGCTCGCCCGCTGGGGGCTCGACGCCTTCACGGCCGACGCGGCGCGCTACCACCACGAGCCGCTCGAGCGGATTCACGGCGCCTTCCCGCTCGTCAAGATCGTGTACGCGGCAAACCTGCTGGCCGACATGCCCGACCCCGATTTCACGCGGCACAAGGTGATCCGGGAGCTCTTCGGGATCGGTTTCACCGACATCGCGGACATGCTCGCCGCCGCGCAGGAAGAGGTGCGGGAACTCGCCGACTCGCTGGGGATCCGCATCGACCCCGTCGACCCGCACCCCCCGCCCCTCGACGACAGAGACGAGGAAGAGAAAGAAGCGCTCACCGGGCAGGTCCGGGACACGGCGCTGCTGCAGGCGGCACTGCAGGGCCTGACGGAAGCCATCGACCTCGAGGCCATCCACAGGGCGGCCCGGCAGGGCCTCGAGATCCTCTTCGGCACCCCGGCCGTGATGCTCTTCACCTACGACCGGGACCGCGAGCTGCTCGTCCTCCAGGACACCGGCGGCCCCCGTCTCCCCCCGGGGCAGGAATTGACGATCCCCATGGGGCGCAACGAGTCGCTGCCCGTGCAGGCCCTGACCCGGAAGGCCCTCCTGACAACCCGGGAGCGCCGAGACCGGGGAGGTCTCACGATCATGGACGAGATGCTCATCCGCCTGCTCGGCGGGGAGGAGATCCTGTGCCTGCCCCTGGTCACCCAGAAGGAGCGGGTGGGCCTCTTCGTCATCGGGGCGGAGCGGGCCGCCATCGAGTCGCTCGAAGCCGAATCGAGGCTGCTGACCCTCTACGGCGACCAGGTGGCCGTGGCCCTGAGGCTCGAACAGATGCGAAGGGCCCAGTCCCGCCTCTACCGGGCCGGGCGCCTCGCCGCCTCGTCGGCCCTCGCGCGCAAGGTCGCCCACGAGGTGAACAACCCCCTGAGCATCATCAAGAACTACCTCAAGATCCTGGGCATGAAGCTCGGGGCGGACAACGCGGCGCAGGACGAGCTGCGGATCATCAACGAGGAGATCGACCGCGTCGCGCTCATCGTCCGCCAGCTCAGCGACCTGACCGCCGAGAAGGAGCGCGTGCGGCAGGCGGTGGACATCAACGGGCTCATCCGGGACCTCGCCGGGATCATCGAGAAATCCTTCTCGGCGGCGAGCCGGGTCCGCTTCCATCTCGACCTCGACCCGGCGCTCCCGGGGCTCGTCACGGACCGAAACGGGATGAAACAGATCCTCATCAACCTTCTGAAGAACGCGATCGAGGCCATGAGGCAGGGGGGCAATCTCTTCGTGCGGACGAAGTTCCTCGTCTCGCGGGACCTGGGAGAGATGGCCGGCACGCCCGACGCCAGGGCGGAGCAATCCGTGGAGATCTCCGTGCGGGACGACGGCCCCGGGATGCCCGAAGCGGTCAGGCAGCGCCTCTTCGAACCCTACGTGACGACGAAGGGGGAGGGCCACTCGGGTCTCGGCCTCTCCGTCGTCCACAGCATCGTGAAGGACCTGGGCGGAACGATCCAGTGCGAGAGCGTGGAGGGCAGGGGAACGTCCTTCATCCTGCGCTTCCCCCTGAACGGGTCCGTGAAAAAGGCATGAAACGGAGCAGACCATGACGGGAACCCCCAGCATTCTGGTTGTAGACGACGAGATCCGGATGTGCGAGAGCATCCGGATTCTTCTCGGGGAGAGAAACTACCGCATCGAGACGTGCCCCTCGGCGAGGGACGCCGTGGCCTGGCTGGAGAACAACCGGTGCGACCTGATGCTGCTCGATCTCATGATGCCGGAGATGGACGGATTCGATCTGCTGGATTTCGTCAAGGACCGGTATCCCGACGTGACGGTCATCATGATGACGGGCCATGCCTCCATCGAGTCGGCCGTGGAGGCCCTGAAGCGCGGTGCCCACGACTACCTCGGGAAACCCTTCGAGCACGACGAGCTCGTCAAGCGCGTGGAGAACGCCCTCGACCAGAAGCGGCTGAGGAAGGAGCGCGACATCTTCCGGGACCGCCTCGCGGTGACCGAGGAGCGGTACCGCCACCTCGTCCACCACTCCCCCGACATCATCTTCACCCTCGGGGCGAAGGGCGAGTTCCTCTTCGTCAACGACACCGTCGAGGGTCTCCTGGGCTACGAGAGCGAGGCGCTGAGGGGCAAGGCGTTTTCCACGATCGTCCACGAGGAGGATGTCGACAAGGTCCGGGCCTTCTTCGAGGCCGCCGCCAAGGGCAGGCCCCTGTCGGACTGCATGGAGGTGAGGCTGCGCAGCCGGATTCGACCCGCCGCGGGGGACGGCATCTGCGTCGTGGAGCTGCGGGCTTCGGCCATGGAGGAGTTCTCCGAGGACGGCGGCGGGAAGATCCGCGGCATCTACGGGATCGCCCGGGACATCACG
Organism: Syntrophaceae bacterium PtaB.Bin038; assembly: GCA_002067855.1. Taxonomy (GTDB): domain Bacteria; phylum Desulfobacterota; class Syntrophia; order Syntrophales; family UBA2192; genus UBA2192. The sequence continues at coordinate 1,403 of MVQS01000217.1, read as the reverse complement.
GAACGCAAACGCGCCGAGGAGGAGAAGAAGCTCCTCGAGGCCCAGCTGCGCCAGGCCCAGAAGATGGAGGCCATCGGCACCCTGGCGGGCGGGATCGCGCACGACTTCAACAACCTGCTCATGGCCATCCAGGGCAACGCATCGCTGATGCTCTTCGACCTCAGCCCGAAGCACGAGCACTACGAGAGGCTCCGCAACATCGAGAAGCTCGTCGACAGCGGTTCCCGCCTCACGTCCCAGCTGCTGGGCTACGCACGCAAGGGCCGCTACGAGGTGAGGCCCATCAACCTCAACCAGACCGTGCAGGACGCCTGCGAGACCTTCAACCGGACGAGGAAGGAAATCCGCGTTCAACTGCATCTGGACCGGAACCTCGCCCCCATCGAGGCCGACGCCGGCCAGGTCGAACAGGTCCTGATGAACCTCCTCGTGAACGCGGCCGACGCGATGCGGGGAGGCGGGACCGTGACCATCCGCACGGCCAACACGACCCACGAGGACATGAGGGGGAAGCTCTACAACCCCAAGCCCGGGAAGTACGTCCTGCTGTCGGTGAGCGACACGGGGATCGGCATGGACGAGAAAACGAAGGAGCGGATCTTCGAGCCCTTCTTCACGACCAAGGAGATGGGCCGCGGGACGGGCCTGGGGCTTGCGTCGACCTACGGGATCATCAAGGGCCACGGCGGCTTCATCGACGTGGAATCCGAGCCCGGCCGGGGCGCGACCTTCTCCATCTACCTGCCGGCATCGTCCAAGAAGATCTCCCGGCCCCACCGCGGGCCCGAGGGGATCGTGCGCGGCCAGGGGACGGTGCTGCTGGTCGACGACGAGGACATGGTCCTCGAGATCGGGCGGGCCCTGCTCGAGACCATGGGCTACCGGGTCGTGACCGCGAAGGACGGTGAGGAGGCCATCAAGATCTACGAGAAACAGGGCAGCGGGATCGACCTCGTCCTGCTGGACGTGGTCATGCCGGGCCTGGGCGGCGGGGAGGTGTTCGACCGCCTCAAGAGCATGAACCCCGACATGAAGTGCCTGCTGCTCTCCGGCTACAGCATCGACGGCGAGGCCACGGAGATCATCCAGCGGGGATGCGACGGCTTCATCCAGAAGCCCTTCAAGTTGCGGGACCTCTCGAAGAGCATCCGGGAAATTCTTCATCACCCGTGAGGCCGCCGTCATCACGAAGGGTTGAGGGGTCAGGGTAGAGGGCGCAGGGGAAGAAGAGAGATTTTCCCTCCGCCCCGGACCCGGTCCTCCGGTCCCTTTCTTCTGAAGCTTTTCTTTTTCCCCGAAATATACTATGCATGCTGAGGCGATGCCCTGCCTCGTGCGCGGGGCGATTCCTGCGCCGGGACGAATCCCGTGACCGACGAGGGACTGGAACGAGACATCGAGAG
>MVQS01000216.1 GCA_002067855.1 Syntrophaceae bacterium PtaB.Bin038 | reverse complement strand
GCCCTTCAAGGTGAGCCACCTGCTCGACATCGTGAAGGAGTATCTGGGGACGAGATGAACGGCGTGACGCCGAAACAAAAACCCCGCCTCGAAGCGGGGTTTTTCGTGAACCCTCAGGCTTTGCCTTCATTCATGAACCGCTGGACCCGGTCGATGTAGACCCGCGTTTCCCTTGGGAGCTGCTCCGGCCGTCTCTCCACGTTGCCCATCCCCCAGTTGTAAGCGGCCAGCGCCGTCGGCACGTCCCCGCGATAGCGGTCGAGCAGCCCCTTGAGATACCGGGTGCCGCCCATGATGTTCTCCCGGGGGTCGTAGGCGTCCCGCACGCCCAGCTCCTTCGCCGTCTGCGGCATGAGCTGCATGAGGCCCATGGCCCCCCTGGGCGAGGTGCTCTCGTTGCGGAAATTGCTCTCTGCGCGGATGACGGCGCGGATGAGTTCCGGCTCCACCCCGTAGGTCTTCGAGGCCTCCTGGATGAGGGGCTCGTAGGCCGGCGCACGCTCCGCCTTCTTTGGGAGCTTCACGACGGAAGAAATTTCCTGTTCCGCCGTCCTCGCGGTTCCCGACGCAACCGGGTCGGTCGTCCCGGCCGTCTTCCCGGCACCCTCCCCCGCGGCCTTCTCCGCCGCCGTCCCCAGGGGGTCAGCAGCCGTCATGCCGGGCCCGGTCCACTGCCATCGGGCAAACCTCCGGTACAGGGAGAGGTCCCCGTCGCCGCCCCGCATGAACCCCAGCAGGTGCTCGTCCAGCATCATCCGGAGTTTAATGATATCGATGATTTGCCGAATCCGCACGTCATCGGGGGCCCCGTCCTGGGTCCTGCCGGAGGCATTCACGCCCAAGTCGGAGATCTTCGACTCGAGGATCTCCCGGAACGCGGCGGACCCGCTCCCGGCGCCCTGCGCGGGTGTGCCGCTGACCGCGGAGGAACCGCCCGTGACCTGTCGAAGCAGCCTGTCGGCTCCGTCGGGAATCTTCATCGTCGTCTCCCGCCCGGAATGAATCAATTTCCATGCCATCCGGCACGGGGCCTGCATGATGTTCAGAGCGATCCGCCGTCTCCCGGCCGGGAATTCCCTTCAGTGTTCGGGGGAAAATTCCGATGACATACTGCGGTGACCGTTCAGCGGGGGAAGGCGGGGTTGTGCTGAAAAGGATTCTGAGACCGATGCTCGAACGCTACAGGGACCTCTTTTACGAGGAAGCCGACACGATGAGGGGCTTCATGGCGCTGCTGATGAAGCCGAGGAACACGGGCATCCCCTGGACGCAGGAGGAGACCCGCAGGCTCAAGCTGCACATCCGCCGCCTGGCCCGCTACGTGCCCGTCCTGATGATCTTCCTGCTCCCCTTCGGCTCGCTGCTGCTGCCCGCCATGGCCGAGGTCCTCGACCGCCGGCGCAATCGCCGCCCTCTTTGAGGGCAGAAGCTGCGAAGTTCTGAAGCTGAGACGTTGAGGAAAAACGGGGGATCCATTTTGCCTCGCCAAACTTCTTAACTTCACAACTTCCTGACTTCCTCATTTCGCAAGTGCGTCGCCCATCCGCATCATCAGCCACACGTAGAAATTCACCGGCGTCCCCTCGATCCTCGACTTCGCCCCGGTTCCCCAGTCGGAAAGGACCATGTCGACCTGCGGGCTCTCGGCCAGTACGATCCCGATGGGCGCCACCTCCTCGCTGACCAGGGCGGTGGTCACATCGCCCGCGGCGTCCACGGCCTCCACGTCCCAGGCCGTTACGCTGCGGCCCGCGACGGGGATCACCCTCCGGTCGATCCGCCTCGCCACGGCCGTGCCCCTGAAGTTGCCCACGTCCCTCTCCTCGCCCCTGTAGAAGCTCTCGGGAACGGTGAAGGGGTCGTATCCCCGAACCTGGACGATGACCTCGTGGATCTCGCCGGGCCCCGTCTTCGTCTCCTCCACGAGGATCCGGGTGACCACCGGGGGGTCCTTCTCCGGCGTGACCCCGATCTCCATCCAGGAGCAGGGCTTGCCGCCGCGGTCGATGCGCTCCAGCGTGGCCACGGTCATGCGGTAGTATTCCTTTTTCACGCGGTCGTGGATCAGGTAGTGGGACCACGCCCCGGGAGTGAACCGGAACGTGTCGCCCACGATCATCAGGGGCCGCTGCCCCTCCACGTCGGCGCCGTGCGCCGTCGCCGCCGCCATGACGGCGACCGCCGCGACGGCCAGGGCTGCGAGCGCCCCGATCCTGCCCCTCGTCCCCATGGTCGCCCTCCTATTTCTTTTTCTGCGTTTCCGGCTCGAACTGCGGCTTCCAGGCCTGAACGCGGGACGCGGCCAGGCGCCCCGCCTCGTTGTCCGGGGCCGCCTGGAGCTGGCGCTTGTAGTGCTCGTAGGCCGACCGTCTGTCGTTGATGTTTTCGTAGCACTGGCCCAGGATGCCGTGGATCGTCCTGTTCTTCGGGTCGGCGTCGGCAACGACGAGCAGGGGGCCGATGGCCTCCCGCCAGTTCGAGGTCCTGTAATGGCTCATGCCCAGCACCCGCTGGGCCGTCACGTCGCCCGGGAAGATCTGCACGGCCTTCTTCATGTGCTCGATGGCCGCCGCGTAGTTCTTCGCCCCGTAGCTCATCATGCCGAGCCCCCGCAGGGCGGGCTGATAGTCCGCCTGCAGCGACAGGGCGCCCCGGAAGTACCGATCGGCGTCTGCGCCGTTGTTCTGCTTGAGGTAGATGAATCCCGCCAGGGCGTAGAAGGGGGGCTGGTAGCGGTCCTCGGCGATCGCACGGCTCACGTGGTTGTTCGCCTCGGCCAGCCGGTTTTTCTCGAAGGCCCGGACGGCCCTGTCGTAGTGCTCCGTGTAGACCCGGTGCGTCCTGCGCAGGTTCGCCGTCATGGACTGGTAGCCCGCCCGGTTCGAGCCGTCGCCCGCGAGCGGGGCCCGCGGCGCCGACTGGATCATCTGCTGGATCTCGTCGATCCGGACGGACGTCCGGGGGTGCGTGGACAGCAGCTCCTCGAAGAAGCTCCTCTCGGCCGGCTCCTGCCCCACGGAGCGCGCGTATTCCCTGTAGACCTTCTCGAGGTTCCGGTGGGCGCTCAGTGCGTTGTTCGGGTTGTAGCCCAGGCGGCTCATGTATTCGACGCCCAGCCGGTCCGCCTCGAGCTCGTCGTCGCGGCTGTACTTCAGCAGAAGCAGCTGCCCCCCGACCGTGCCCAGCCCCAGCACCGCCGCGCCGTAGTCCTTGTCCCCGATGGAGACGGCGGCGATGCCCAGGGCCAGCCCCAGGAGCATGTTCTGCGTCATGTGCCGCGCCGAGTGTTTCGCCGAGATGTGCCCGATCTCATGCCCCATGACGTAGGCGAACTCCCCCTCGCTCTCGAGCCCCGCGAGCAGCCCCCGGGTCATGACCACGTGCCCCGGGATCGCCCAGGCATTGGGCACGGAGCTGTTCTGCACCGTGAAGGACAGGGGCAGGTTCGGCCGGTGCGAAACCCTGTGCAGCCGCATGACGACGCCCTCGAGGTAGCGCTTGAGCTGCGGGTCCCGGTACTCCCCGCCCCCGCCTTCCGCGCTCCACAGCGCATCGCGGTAGACCGACTTGCCGATCTTGATCTCCTCGTCCTCGGAGACCAGCATGATCTCGTCCTTCCCCGTCACGGGATTGACGGCGCAGGAGGCCACAACCCCGCAGAGCAGAATCAGCAGCACAGAGATATACTTTCGCAAACACATGCCCCGTTCACGGCAGATACGCGTCACCACGTCCGGCATCCAGTCCTCCTCGTGTTTTCTGATCCGATCTTCCTGACCTCCGCTCTTCTTAACTTCCCGTACTTGTAAAATGCATCGCTCCAGGCACCCGGAGCGCTCTTCGCCTCGCGACCTTCCGCGGTGCTAACGAAGCCCCGTCATCACGAACAGCCTGCCCTCCAGGGCGTCGTCGTAGAGCAGGACCGGCACGACGCTCGTCGAGCCGGGGGTTCCCCTCCAGGTCCGCGTCTCCAGCACCTGCCCGCCGCGCGAGACCTCGAAGGTCACCTCCCCTCCCGCACCCGGGGTGACGGACCGGGTCCGGATTTCGCCGCCCCTGACCGTCGTCGCCTTCTCGGGGGCCTCCCCGCGCACCGCGAGGGTGATGTCCCGGGCGGAGCGGTTCCGCACCGTGGCGGTGACGCGGGCAGGGCCGGATGCAGCCCCGCCCGCGGCGGCCTTCGCCTCGTCCGGCCTGTACTGCGTGACCTGGAACCCGGCCCTCTGCTCCAGCGGGGCGATGTAGGACTCGAGGCCCCTGTCGGGCCAGTGCACGAGGCTCTGCCGGTAGCGGATGACGGCGTCCCGGATCTGCCCACGCTGCTGGAGGGCATAGGCCTCGTCCCGCATGCCCGCCGCGACGGCGCGCTTCAGGGCGAGCTTCTGGCGTTCCGTCTCCTCGGCGACGGCCGACGGCCCCGCCGCGGGATCCGCGGCCCTCGCGCAGGGGGGGCCTGCCGTCGCGGCGAGGGCGACGAGCAGGGCCGAGCAAAGAAACATCCGTCCCGTCATGTCCATGGCTCCCGTCGGGTTCTTCGATGAAAACCCGGGTCCAGCCCACGCTGCGCCCGGGGCTTCGGCTCGCCGCGATGACGCGGTGTATCGCCGGGTTCGAGTAAAAAAATGCCCTGCCCGGCTAGAGGCCGGACAGGGCACGGTCAGTCAGGTTCGCGTTTCAGGCAGCGTCATGTCCCGGTTTCCCGATCCGGCCGGCCCGCACGCGGGACCGGCTTCCCCGGCCTAGTTGATGAACACCTTGTACTTCTCGAGCGTCTTCCTCCAGTCCGGGTGCTTCCTCATGTTGGCGAGGTCGGGGTCCTTCCGGAGGGAGTCGTAGTCGTTGAACCCGTTGGCCAGGGCC
>MVQS01000215.1 GCA_002067855.1 Syntrophaceae bacterium PtaB.Bin038 | reverse complement strand
TTCAGGGCACGAATCATGGGGACGGGATGGGGGCTTTGCCAGATGTTGCGTCCCAGGTTGACGCCGACGGCGCCCCGCTTCATGCCGTCGTGGACGAAGGCCATCACCTCCATCTCGGTGTCGCATTTCGGTCCCCCCGCCATCACGACGGGCACGGGGCAACCCTCGGTGACCCTGTCGAAGTTCCTGCACCAGTAGGTCTTGACGACGCGGGCCCCCAGCTCGGCGGCGATCCGGCAGCTCAGGGCCAGGTACCGGGCCTCGCGCTGCTCGAGCTCCTTCCCGACGGCCGTGACGGCCATGACGGGAATCCCGAAATCCTCGCAGTCGTTGACGAGGTTTGCGAGGTTCATCAGGGATTCCTTCTCGTAGTCACTGCCCACGAAGATGGAGACGCCCGCCGCCGTCGCGTCGAGCCGAAGGAGTTCCTCGATGGAGGTGGTGATCGCCTCGTTGGCCAGGTCCTTGCCGATGACGCTGGTGCCGCCCGACACCCGGAGGATGATGGGCTTGGCGCCCGCGGGCTCGATGCAGTTTCTCAACACGCCCCTCGTGACGAAGAGCGCCTCGCACCAGGGCAGCAGCGGCGCAACGGTCTCGCCGGGCTTTTCCAGGCACGACGTGGGCCCCTGGAAGTAGCCGTGATCGATCGGGAGAAACAGGCATCGCCCGTTTCGAAACAGCCGCGCCATCCGGTTCTTCATTCCCCATTCCATCCGCGTGTCCTCCCTGCCCGTCCTGGTCTTCCTGCTCTTGCGGGTTTTCCTGTTCTTCTTTCCGCTCTTACCCTCTTGCCTTCTCACCCCCCGGCATCTGAAGGCCCATCTCGCCGAGGTGACCGGCCAGGCCTTCGAACACCGCACCTCGCGCATCCCAGCGCCAGGGAATGACCCGGATCCCCAGTCCCGAGAGCCCTCCGGCAACGTCGCCGGGGCAATCCCCCGGCGCCACGAGCACCCTCAGGGGCTCCGGCTCGAACCCGACGCTCCTGAGCATGAGTCTCCCGACGGCCTGTTCCAGGTCGCTCGAGGCCGTGCCCGCCGACACCTCGATCACGGAAGCGATGCGGCCCGAAGGGTCGCGGATTGTCAGCTCGCCCGAGGGGTCGCTTCCGACCCGTGCGCCCATGTCCTTCAACCTGCCCGCCAGGTCGGACACGCACAGGTCGCGGTCGCACTCCGCGGCGTAATCCCGCCTCCCCGGGGCGCCACGGCCCCCGATCCACTCCTCGCGGAACCGGTCGTCCTCGAAGGAAATCCTCGCCTGGGGCGTATCCCCGGGTTTCAGGTCCTTGACGGCCTCGACCTTCCGGACGAATTGGGCGAGCTGCCGGACGAACCGGCTCGACTGCAGCTCGCCGATCACCACGACGGTGCTTCGCCCGTCGCCGTCCTCGACCTCGCTCCAGACCCCGCGGTAGTGCGATTCGAACAGGGACTTCCCGACGCCCCGCCGTCCGCCGATCCTGCCCCGATGGACGAGGAACAGGCGCCCCCCGTCGTCACGGGCAAAGGCCCCGCCGATCTTTCGGTCCAGGCCCCTCATCGGGATATTGATCTCGATCGTGCTGGAGAGGGAGACGCCCGCTGCAGGCTTGCCGAGGCCGAAGGCGTTCAGGTAGCGCTCGCCGGCGACGGCCCCGGTGTGATACCACAGCCCCGGCCCCTCGGCCCAGAAGACCCGGGCACGGAAGCTTTCCCCGGGGTGACCGATCTTGACGGCGATCCGGCCCGTCACGCAGGGCCGCAGCGACCGCATGAACTGACGCTGGCAACGTCGGATGGTCGATTCATCGTCCAGGACCTTGAGCACCCGGCAGCCCCCTGATGACGCCCGACGCCGATCGCGGCGATGTGAACTCGAGGCCCATGTCGGCGGCGATCTGCCCGTAGAGGTTGTGCCACTTCCGGAACTGTCCCTCCAGGTCGCCCAGGGCCTTCGTCAGCGGGACCGCCTCCGGCTTTTCCCCCTTCAGCTCACGGTCGATCGCCCCGATGCGGTCGGAGAGGGCGAGCTGGATCGACATGATCTCCTGCATCGGCTTCTCCCACCAGGAGCGCTGCCCGTTGTTGAGCCCAAGGGAGAATTGCTCGTGCTTCTCCGAGAGCAGGGCGATTCCCCGCTGCAGGTCCTCGAACTGGCCGGCCACCTCCTTCCAGTTGACCGATCCGGCTGTCGCCGTTTTCCGGATGTCCCGGGCGTGCTGGGCGAGCGTCGACGACAGGCCGAAGCAGCCCGTCAGCTGCTCCTGCTGGCGGTCGTCCCCCCGGAGCCACACGCTTCGCTGGATGGAACGATCCTCCTGCTGCTGCGGCTGTTCCTGCACCCCCCGCGAGCCGTACCCCTGAGGGCCGAGGGGCTTCATGGACCTGTCCCGGCCCGAGGCGCCCACCTGGGCATGGGATGCCGTCGCGGACAGCCATCCCGACAGAACGAGCAACAGGGAAAAAATCGTCGCAGCCGCCTTTCTCATGAATCCCTCGAGCCTCCCGCCTCGCTTCGCCCCGTCGCCCCTGCCCGGGCCGTCGGGGCCCCCGCCACCCGCCTTGCGGCGGGATCGTGCCGCACCCTCCGGAAGGCGTCCTCGAGGAGCGTCCGGGCTTCGCGGAATCGGGCCCCGCTGCTCCGGGAGCCCAGCACGACCACCACGACGCGCGTGCCGTCGCGCCTTGCCGTCAGGACAAGGTGGTATCCCGAACCGTCGACGTGTCCCGTTTTGAGCCCGTCCACGTACGGCGTCGTCTCGATCAGGTGGTTGGTGTTGTTGCGCGTTCTCCTGCCGTACTCGAAGACGGGAAGGGAGTGCATGCGCAGCGACTGGGGGAAGCGGTTGATGTAGGCGCAGGAGAGCCGGAGGATGTCCCGGGCCGTCGTCACCTGACCCTCCTCGCGCAACCCGCTGGGGTTTTCGAAGCGGCTCGACGACATGCCCAGCTCCCGGGCCTTGGCGTTCATCCGCCGGACAAACTCCTCCACGTCGCCGGCGACATACTCGGCCGCCGCCATGGAGGCGTCGTTCGCAGACACGACGGCCATCCCCTTCATCAGCTCGCCCAGCGCGACCTCTGTCCCGGGCCGGATCCGCATGCGGGACCCGTTCACCCGCGTGACGCCGGGACCGACGAGAACGACGTCCGAGGTCTGGACCCGGCCCTCGCCGAGGGCTTCATAGATCAGGTAGAGGCTCAGGATCTTCGTCAGGGACGCCGGCGCGATGGGGGCGTCGGGGTTCTTCGCATAGAGAATCTCCCCCGTGGCCATGTTCATGACCATGACGGACCTGGCCGTGATCGCGGCCTTGGCCTTCGGCCTGGGTTTTCCCCTGCGGGAAGCGGCAGACAGCTCATCGGGCTGGAGAGCGTGGATCACCAGGAGGACCGCCAGCAGCAGAAGACATCGCTTGAGGTTGGCCATTCGTTCGAGCGTTTCTCTCCCATCGGTTTTCGGTCGGCCTGAAACGCCCCGGGACCGAAGCCCGACGCCGGACTCACCGGAACGATAAAGGAAAAAGAAACGTCCCGTCAAGAACTTTATCGGCCCGCATCCGGCGGGCCCGCCTCTTCCTTCGACCGGTTGAGCTGCCTCAGGGCGAGCATCAGGGCCTGCGTGCCCGATTTGCCGTGACCGTGGGCCTTCACGGCCACGTAGAGCTGGTGCACGAGGGCGAGCCCCGGAAGGGCCAGGCCCATCGCCTCGGCCTCCCGCAGGGCGATCCCCATGTCCTTGATGAAGTGCTCGACGTAGAACCCCGGCCGGAAGTCGCCCTGGACGATGCGCGGTCCCAGCGTGTTGATGCTCCAGGAACCGGCGGCCCCCTTGCCGATGATGTCGATCACGGCCTGCCCTTCGAGCCCGGCGCGCTCGGCATAGAGAAGCGATTCGCAGACCCCGATGATGGTCCCGGCGATCAGGATCTGGTTGCACATCTTCGTGTGCTGGCCCGCCCCCGGCCCGCCCATCCAGGCGATGTTCTTCCCCATGTGCTGCAGCAGCGGGAGGACCTCGTCGTAGATCTTCCGGTCCCCGCCGACCATGATGGCCAGGGTGGCGTTCCGGGCCCCCACGTCGCCCCCGGACACGGGGGCATCGAGGCTGAAGACCCCCTTCTTCGCGGCCGCCTTGAAGATCCGCCGGGCCAGAACCGGCTCGCTGGTCGTCATGTCCACGCAGATGCGGCAGGGCTTCTCGGCGGAGAGGATCCCCTGCGGTCCCAGGTAGGTTTCCTCCACGTCGGCGGGCAGGCCCACCATGGTGAACACCACTTCGGTCGCAGCCGCCACGGCGGCCGGCGAGTCGCACCATCGCCCCCCCCGGTCGATCAGCGGCTTCGCCTTGTCCGGGGTCCGGTTGTAGAGGAAGAGATCGTGGCCTGCGAACTGGAGATGACCCGCCATCGAGGCCCCCATGATTCCTGTGCCGATCCAGCCGATCTTCATACGCCTCCCCTCGCGAAACGGGATGGCCTGCCCGCCGCAGGCCTCGCGACTGCCTCTTCATACCCTCTCGGACGATGGTTCGTTTCACTTTAGGAAAGGAGGGGCCGCCTGTCAAGTTCCTCCTTCCCCTGCGGGACGTTTTATAGTAAGGATGGGGCCGTTGAAAACCGTGCCGACGGCACGCTTCACAGGAGGGGACCCATGCTTCGTCTGATCGCGGCCGCCGTCGTGTTCCTCCACGCCTTTCTCGCCCTTTCCGCCGGCGGTGCCGCTCCGGCACTGGCCGAGGACACGGTCTTCCGCTGCGGGGCCGATACGGTTGCCGTCGGGGATTCGCGGTACACCGTGCAGAAGGTGTGCGGAAAGCCGACGCGGAGCGAGTCCGTCGCGAAGGGCGGCAAGGACAAGAAGCAGAGGCAACCCAAGGGCACCACGTCGGGGTCTACCTCCGGCAAGCTTCAGAAGTGGACCTATGACCGGGGTTACGGGGATTACGTCTACGTCCTGACCTTCGCGAACGACAAGCTCAG
>MVQS01000214.1 GCA_002067855.1 Syntrophaceae bacterium PtaB.Bin038 | reverse complement strand
GCGCTCCAGGGGCCGGGGCTCCAGCTCGAAGCGGCCGATGGCCTCGGAATCCAGGGCGATCCGGCGCAAGGGCTTCGCGACGAGGCCCGAAATCCATGCGCTCGAGATCAGGATCAGGAAGAAGACGGCGATCCCGATCCCCAGGGTCTCCAGGTTGTTGCGGTCCACGGCCCCCATGATCTCGCTGTAGGGGATGACCAGGGCGATGACCCAGCCGGGCACGTTGCTGCCCGCCATCCGCCGGTAGCTGCCGAAGTAGTCCCGGCCGCCGGCGCTGAACCGGAACGTCCGGAGATCGTGGCCCAGGTAGCTGCCGTCCTGCATGAATTTCTCCATGAAACGGACGACCCGTTCGTCGCCGAGCTTCTGCCAGGGTGTGAACTCGAACTGCGTGCGCCCCCTCTCGTCCTGGAATTCGCGGGTGAGGATCTCGGGCTGCGGGTGGGCGAGAACCCGGAACGTGCCGTCCTTCGCCCTCTCGACGATGAAGGCGAACCCGTCCCTGCCGATCGGGTTGGAGTTGAGGAATCGGGAGACGGCGCTGATGTCGATGTCGACCGTCGTGACGCCGATGAACTGCCGGTTCTTGTCGTAGATCGGCGTGGCGAGGCTGATTCCCGGCACCGCCCTGGCGCCGCTGCGAAGCGTGCGTCCCTCGGTCCAGACCGGCCCCCCGGCGTCGCGCGCAGCGGCGTACCACTCCGGCAGCCGTCTCTCTCCGGTCAGCGGGAACTCCCGTCGGTCGTAGGCCTTCCGCAGGGGGTAATTCTCGGGCTCGAAGTCCAGGATCGTCGCCTTACCGGCCTTGCGGTCGTAGCGCGCCTCGCGGATGCTGAACCTGCCGTCCTCGAGACGCTCGACGGAGAGCATGAGGCCGCTCTCGAAGCCGGCCGACAGGAACGTGAAGTGGCCCTGAGCCTCCATCACCCGCTGGAGGTGGCGGGTCAGCCAGTTCAGCGTCTCCGGCTTGATCTGGACGGTGCCCAGGAGCTGGCGGTTCATCTCGCCCTGGTCCCGGGCGCGCGTCAGGAGCGTACCGACCCAGTGCCGGATCCGCAGGGAGCTCTCGTCGAGCACCTGCGCCGAGAGGGTGTCGGCGTTGCGCTTCAGGTTGTAGTAGGAGAGGCACCCGAGGAGGCCGACCGTGCCGATGAGCATGACGGCCAGAAGCGTGGACAGGGCCGTGCGGAAGGTCACGCGGGCCGATGCCAGTTTCTGCGCAATGCGGGTTTTCATCTCCCATCCCCGGGAAGAAACTCTTGGTCTTGCGGGCCGTCGGATCGCCGACGCCGTATTGTAGTACAAATCGCGGCGGCATGCCCCAAAAAAAACGGCCCCGCCCGGGGGCGGGCCGGCCCGTTTCCTGCATTGATCGTACGGAATGCCGACCCAAGGTACTGAAATGGAAGGACAAACCGACGCCCGACGGCATGGTGCTTGCTTTTTCGCCGTGCCTTGTTTATGTTACCGCCTACCATGAACGAGATGAGCCCCGGCGTTGCCTGCTCGCCGGTCACCCTGGAACTGATCTCCTCGGCCTACCGCGTCCTGGTTCTGGCCCTTGCCGTCCTGGCCCAGATCTACCTGTTCGTCCGTTTCCGCGAAGCCATCCGGTCCGCCCGCCTCTCGCGGCGCGCCGCCTCCTGGGCCGTCGGCGCGGCGGGACTGGCCATCGTGACCCTGTTTTCCCTCAGCGGCGTCGCCCTCGCAAGACCCACGGCGTGGCTCGACCCGCCCCCCGCCCTGCAGGCCGTTCTGTTCTACCTGCCCTCCCTGTGGAGCGTGGGGTCCCTGACCTGCGCCCTCATTCTCCTGACATGCCGGTGCGCAGGAGAACTGGGCCGCCGGGCGGCGCGGCTCTGGCGCGGCATAACCGGCCGGGTGCCGTACGCCCCCGTCGACACGGGCCGGCGCCGCTTCGTGAAGGCCGGCGTGGGCGCTCTGGCCGCCGCCCCCTTCGTCCTGTCGGGCTACGGGGCGGCCTATGCCGGCCGGGCCTACGAGGTGGAGGAGCTCTCGGTCCCCTTCGGCCTGCCGCTGAGGGTGGTCCAGCTCACGGACATCCACGCGGGGCTCACCATGACCCGCCGGGAGATGCGGCGCTACGCCGACGAGGTGATCGCCCTCGAGCCGGACCTGTTCGTCCTGACCGGCGATTACGTGACCAACACGAGCGCCTTCCTGCCGGACTGCCTCGAGGAGATGGCGCGTGTCCGCGCCCGGTACGGGACATTCGCCGTGCCGGGCAACCACGACCACTGGTACGTGCGGAACGCCGAGCTCGACACGCTCTTCCGGCAGGGCGGGATCCCCCTGCTGCGGAACGCCAACCGCGTGATCCGGACGGCACAGGGCCCCTTCGCCGTCGCCGGCATCGACGACCTCAACGCGGGCCGGCCCGACCTGCGGGCCGCCCTGCAGGGGCTCGGCCCCGCGGTCCCGACGATCCTGCTGTCCCACCGCCCGGAGGTCTTCCCCGAGGCCGCGGCCCGGGGCGTGGCGCTCACCCTGGCGGGCCACTACCACGGGGGCCAGATCAAGCTCACCCTCCCGGGCCGGCAGATCAGCGTCGCCCATATGCGGACCCCGTACCCCGAGGGCCTCTTCCGCATCGGGGAGAGCCGACTCTACGTGAGCCGCGGCATCGGCACCTCCCTCACCCCCGTGCGCCTCAACGCCCGGCCGGAGATCACCCTGCTGAACCTTTCCTGATCGGGCGAAACCCGCCTTCCCTGCGAACGGAGCGCCGCCGCCGCAAAAAGGAAGAGCCCCGCACGTCCGATGCGGGGCTCTTGCCGCGCGGGGCCCGTCACTTGCAGCCCGCGAAGAGCGCCGGGTTCCAGGTTTTATCCGACAGCGTTTTCTGCCCGAAGGCGGAGGGATGGAAGCAGTCGATATCGGAGACGTGCCGCTCATCGAAGCGGTACTCGAACGCGGCAGGCGTGTAGACGTAGTGGTGGTTCGAATCTCCCACGTCATACTCCTGGGTCACGCGTTCGAGGATTGCGTTGAACGCCAGAATGCGTGCCCGCGTGTACTGGCGGCCCGCCTCCCCGATGAGCGGGTTGAGCATGGTACCGCAGGGGAAGAGCTTCAGCAGCGTCGTGGCCCAGAGGACCTCGCAGTCCACGATCCCCAGGGCCTTCTTGTCCCGGGCGACCTCCCAGAGCCGGTAGATGTCGACGATCCCGACGACGTAGACCGTGGCGCCCGCCGGCAGCTCATTTTTCAGCGTTTCCATCCCCTCCCTGAACTTGGCCTCGAAGACCTCATCGGACGGGATGTCGATGAAGCGGTCCTGGCATACGTCGTTGTGTCCCATGAGGACCGTCACGTACGTGGCCCTGCGGCTTGCGGCCTGTAAGGCCTGGGCCGGGAAGTCGAACATGTCGGCCCCGCTCCTGGCCTCCATGTAGTTGGCGCGGCCGAGGCTCCCGAAGGCCTTCGTGATGCGCTGGTTGTGGCTGTTGACGTTGGTGAGCCCCAGCAGCCACTCCCAGAAGCCGTGGTAACCGTTGGCCCAGCTGGCCCAGTGGTTGGCCGCCGGCAGCTCCGCGTCGATGGCCTCGGTCATGCTGTCGCCCGTGCTGGAGAGGCGCTTGGGGCAGAGAGGCTGCGCCTTGGTGTCCGCCGCCGCCTGCGGGGCGCCCAGAACAAGCAAGACGATGACAAGAGCCGGGATGATGAAACGGATGGGCCTTTTCATGGTCTGCCTCCTTTCCGGTTGGGGGTGTTGCCTGATGATTTCTCCTGACCCGTCGTTTTGCCTCCTTTTTCCGTCCTTTCGATCTCCTCGAGGACCAGGGCCCTCAATTCCTCGTAGGGGAAGGTCCCGCTGGCGTAAATCCCGTTGACGAAGAGAACGGGCGCGGCCTGCACCCCGAGACGCACCCCTCGTCCGATGTCCTGACGGACCCTCTCAAGCAGGGACCCGTTCCTCTGCTCCTCGTCGAGACGCTGCAGGTCGAGGCCCGCCTCCCGGGCCGCCTCACGAACCGCCTCGGCCGGGGTGCTTCCCCCGCGGGCGAGGATCGCGTCGTGGTACTCCCAGAACTTCCCCTGCCGGAAGGCCGCCTCGCCCGTCTCGGCGGCCCGCAGGGCGTCGGCATCCTGGATGCCGAGGAAGCTGCGGTGCACCCAGCGGATCTTCCCGGGGAACTCCTCCAGGAGCCTGCGGATCTTCCCCGCGCTCCCGGCGCAGAGTTTCGAGGAGAAGTGGGCGAAGTGGACGATCGTGACGGGCGCTGCGGCCGCCCCCCGCCACGGCGCCCCCTCGGTGTCCGGGCGGACCCGCGGCCGCTCCGGCGGCGCCGCGAGGAACCGGTAGTCCGAGGTCTCCCGCAGCGAGGCCACGTAGTCGAGGCGCCGCTGGATCCGGGCGCGCTGTTCGAGGTAAACCTTGAGGCGGGCCCGTCCCTCGGCGCCCCCGCCCGCCTCCTCCGGGTGCTCGGCCAGGTAGGCCTCCACGTCGCTCTCCTTCAGGGGGGCGACCCTGGCGTCCACCTCCTCCTTGAGCAGGGCCTCGACGCTCAGCCCCCGGCGGGCCGCCTCCCGCTCGAGCAGGAGCCGGTCTGCGATCTCCCGGGCCTCGCGTTGCAGGAGGCTGTGGATGCTGCCGCGGAGCCGGTAGATCTGGAAGGCCGCGTTCTCCTCGATCTCCGAGAGGGTGATGGGCCTGCCGTCGAGCACGGCGATCACCTCGTCGGCCGCCGCGGCGGACGGCCCGGCGGTCATCGCGCAGAGCGCCAGGCTAACGGCCAGTGCTTCCGGGAGGCTCCGCAGCCCCCCGGCCTTCTTCGCGCCTGTCATTGTCGATCCCTTCCGTCGTCATGCGCCGCAGGAAGTCGTTGATGCTCATGCCCGTGGTCCTCTCGATCCGGAGCCGGTTCTCCTCGATGCGCGCCGTCAGCTCGCGGATCTTGTCCGCGTTCTCCGGTGTCCGCTCCGTTTCCCGGAGGTCCCGCATCGAATCCCGGAACGTCCGGATGGTCTCGGCCAGCTCCCGGAGGTCCTCCTCCGTGAAAGAGGCCTCGGGGAGCTTATCGCGAAGGGCGGGGGCGATGACGGACTCCGGGTTCGGCGCCGCCTCCCCGGACCCTTCCGGGGTTGCCGGGGGCTCGCTTCGCACCGGGGGGGCGACCTTCTCTTCGGGCGGCGGTGCCGGGGCCGGTGCGGCCGCAACGGGCGCTGAGACGGGGAGATCCCGGGTGATGCGGCTCGCGGGGGCCGGTTCGGGAAAGCGCAGCTCGGGGGGGAATGCCCAGAACGCAGCCGTGACGACGATCGCCGCGACGGCGAGGACGGCAAGAAATCTCTCGAGGCGCGGGTACATGGCTGCGGCCTCTGGAGCTGGAAAGAAGGGGATAACGCCGGGGACACCCGTGGAACCGATCCACTGCTGTTTTTATAGCAGAACGGCGCAACCGGGGTCAAGCGGTCCGCCCCGGCCGCCGCTCCCCTGAGGGGCGGCGCGGGGGCCGGGCCCCTCAGCGGCCGCGCTCGATGACCTTGAGCAGCGTGTTCGGGGGGACGGGCTCTTCCGGCACGCCGCCGTTGAGCAATGCCGTTTCCCGGATCCGGTTCTCGGGGACGCCGAGCGAACGCAGCGCGTTGCCGAGCGAGTCGGCCCGCGCGGTGCGGCGCAGGCGCACCCGGTCGGGCTGCACGTGGATCCTCCGCTCGTCGGTGAGCTCCGCGAACCCGGTCAGGGTACTCTCGAAGAGCGTCTCGTGCTGCGGGAAATTGCGCTGCGCGCTGAACCCCGTGAAGGAGTATATGCCGCCGCCCTTCTGGACAAAGTAGGTAAGGGTGCGGATCGTGCTGCCGCTGGACGGCACGTCGGCCAGGAGCCGATAGGCCGGGAAAACGCTCACCCGGGCCGACCGGCCCTGGAGGACACGGGCCTTGGTCTTCGAGACAAAGGTGCGGGCCGCCTCCTCCGGGGACCTGCCCTGCGCCCCCGTGAAGAGGATCACGGCGCTCTTCTCCCTGTTGGCCATCTGCACCGCCGTCGGCGTGTCGTTGACCTTCCAGTCCGCGGGCACGGGGAACTGGATGCGCATGGCCGGGTGGTAGTACATGCCGCCCTCCACGTAGCCCTCGCGGGGGTCCCGGCCGTAGACGATGCCGTCGATGGCCCGGAGGTAGGCCTCCCGCTCGATCCGGGGGCGCGTCATCCCCGTTTGCCGCTGCAGCCGCTGCGCCTGGGCCCTGATGGCCTGCTCCCGGTCCTCGGGGCTGGGATGCGTGGAGAACCAGGCCGGCAGGCCGCTCTTGTCAGACTGCGGGCTCATGCGCTGCAGCGTCTCGAAGAACCCCGCCAGCCGCGAGGCATCGTAGCCCGCCTTCGTGGCGTATTCCACGGAGAGGGCGTCGGCCTCCCGCTCGTTGTCCCGGCTGTATTTCATGAAGAACAGGCCCATGCCGACCTGGGCCAGGCTCGACAGCAGCGGCACGCCGAGCACCTGGGGGATGATAAGCCCGATCTGCGCCGCCTGCGCCTTGCTGAGCTGCTGGGCCGAGTGGCGCGCCGTGACGTGGCCGATCTCGTGCCCCATCACGCCCGCGAGCTCCGCCTCGCTGTTCAGGGTGACGAGGATGCCCCGCGTGAAGAAGAGGTACCCCCCGGGGGCGGCGAAGGCGTTCACGACGGGGGAGTCGAGGACCCTGACGCTGTACTCGAGGTGCGGACGGTGGGAGAGCTTCCCGAGACGGCGCCCCATGTCGGCGACGTAGGCCGTCAGGCGCGGGTCGTCGTAGAGCCCGTACTCCCGGGTCACCGACGCGTCGACCTTCCGCCCCATCTCGATCTCTTCGGATTCGCTGATCAGCATGAAATCCTGCCTGCCGGTGACGGGGTTGGCTGCGCAGGACGCGATCAGGACGGCGGCGCCGATCAGGAAGGCGGCCGCCCGCGGGCATCGGGGTTTGGGGTTCATCGGCTGTGCGTCCTTTTCGAGGGGGTTTGCCCCGAGCATAGCACAGCGCGGACGGATGTCAACGGCGGGTCGCCGCCTCGCGGCGGCGGGCCGCGAACAGGAAGGCCCCCGGCGGGTTCAGCCGGGGGCCTTCAACACGGGAACCGGGTCAGCGGGTCGTCTGTTCCGGCATCGGCCGGTCTTGCTACTTCCTGTTGAACGGGGGGAAGCACATGGGGTCCGCCCAGAGCCTGCGGTCCTTGCGGGTCTCTTTCGTCGTTTTCTTCATGGTCTCAGCCCTCCTTGACGGCTGTCGGGTTACGGGTCGGTCTTCCGGGTTTTTCTACCTGCCGCGCTTCGGCGTGAAGACGGGGAAGCTCATCGGGTCGCTCCAGAATTTCCGGTCGGTCTTCACGTTCTTGGCCTTCTCCTTCATGGCGATGTCTCCTTGGGGTTCTCCGGTGCCCGGTCCTCAGCGGGCGGTCTCCCTGCGGGGGGTGAGGATGGGGTCCGCCCACACCCTGTCCACCCGCTCGCCCATCAGGTTGATCCGGGGGTCGGGGGTGATCCGGGTTGCGCCGGTTTTGTGGATTCGGGTCATCATGGCGTTGCGCCTCGCTTCCTTGTTCCCTTTCGTTGAACTCATTATCGACATTCCCCCCGAAAACGAAATCAGCGGCCGTCTGAATGTTTTCTAGGACGGAGCGGCGCCGCTGCGGCAGACCCCGTCTGAGGGATTCATCAGATGGACGCTGATGCTGGCCGCGCAGGAGATCTGCGAGAAGGACCGCGGGAAAGACCGGCGAAGCCGCCCCGCCTCCGGGCTTGCGGGAGCGCCGATTCTGTGGCAAAGTTTTCCAAACGCACATGGCACCGTCATTGACCTTCGGCACCCTCCGGATCATCGTCGTCAGTCTCGCGGTCTTCGCACAGATGTACCTGTTCCTGCGCGTTCGGCAGGCCGTCGTCACCTCGGGGAGGCCGCAAGGCGTCAAGTCCGCGGCCGTCCTGCTGGCGGGGTCGGTCATGGCGCTGCTGTTCGCCGCGAACCTCTTCATCCTGGTCCGGCCCGTCCCCTGGGCGGACCCCCCGGCCCCCTTGCAGGCCCTCCTGTTCTACCTGCCCGCCGTCTGGGTGTTCGGCTCGATCCTGTCGGCCCTGCTGCTCGCCGCCGTGCAGGCCGCGGGAGGTCTCGCGCGGGCGGTCGCCGGGCGCATCGGCGTTCCGGCCCCCCGCGAAGGGGAGTCGCCGCCGGACCCCGGCCGCCGCCTCTTCCTGCAGGGCGGGGTGGGGGCCGTCGCGGCGGCGCCCTTCCTCCTGTCGGGCTACGGGGCCGCCTGGGCCGCGCGGTCTCACGAGGTGTGCGAACTGACGCTCCCCTTCGGCGTGCCGCTGCGGGTGGTCCAGCTCACCGATCACCACGCCGGCGTCTACATGACGAGGAACGACCTGCGGCGCTACGCCGGGGCGGCGGCGGCCCTCGAACCCGATCTCTTCGTCCTCACCGGGGACTATGTCTCCAATTCGATCACCTTTCTGCCGGTCTGCCTGGAGGAGATGTCCCGTGTCAAGGCCCGGTACGGCACCTTTGCCGTCCTGGGGAATCACGAGCACTGGGTGGCGAGCCCCGACCGGCTGAGGTCGATGTTCCGGCAGCACGGGGTCCCGCTGCTGTACAACGCGCACCGGGTGGTCCGGACCGCGCGGGGGGCGTTTGCCCTTGCCGGGATCGACGACATGCGGATCGGCAACGACGACCTCGACGCGGCCCTGAAGGGGCTCGACCCGTCGACGCCGACGATCCTGCTCTCCCACCGGCCGGAAATCTTTCCCGAAGCGGCCGCCCGGGGGATCGCCCTGACGCTCTCGGGCCATTACCACGGGGGCCAGATCCAGCTGCGCCTCCCCGGGGGGACGAAGACGAGCCCGGCTCACCTGCGGACCCCCTATCCCGAGGGCCTCTACCGCATCGGGGGATCCCGTCTCTACGTGAGCCGCGGGATCGGCACGACTTTCACCCCCGTGCGGCTCGGCGCGCGGCCGGAGATCACCGTGTTCAACCTGACCTGAAGCGGGCCCCGGGGCGGCGCACTTTTTTCTTTCCCTTCCGCCCGTGATCCTGAATAATCACGATACGGTTTTCGCGCCGCCCGTTCGCACGAACCGGACTGCAGGGAAAAGGAGGAGGCCATGGTAGAGGACTGGCTCGCAAATGCCTATGACGGACTGTCGCGCCGGGAGTTTCTCGCAAAGGCCGGGGTCGCGGGGGTCGGCCTGGCCGGCTTTGCCCTTGCCGCAACCCCGGTGGCGGGGAAGGTCGTTTCAACCGCCGCGGATGGCCTCTCCGCGGCCGACGGCACGGTGCTTTCCGGGGGCTTTGCCGTGCCGGTTTACGAGGTGCGCCCCGCGGCGCCCGGGACCTGCCCCGTCGTCATCGTCATCCCCGAGGTCTTCGGCATGCACGAGCACATCCGGGACGTGACGCGGCGGTTTGCCCGGGAGGGGTTCCTCGCGGTCACCTTCGAGCCCTACGCGAGGGAAGGGGGTGTGCTGCACCTGCCCGACCTCGAGGCGGTCCGCAGGGTGGCGGATCCCGTTCCCGATGCCCGGGTCATGGCCGACCTGGATGCCGTCGTCGCCTGGGCGAAGCAGCACCCCTCCGCGAAGCCCGGCCGGATCGGCACGACGGGGTTCTGCCGCGGCGGGATGTACACGTTGCTCTACGCGGCCCGGAGCGCGGAGCTGAAAGCCGCCGTCTCCTGGTACGGCCAGCTGCGGCCGGCCCTGACACCCGGCGTGCGAACCGAAGGGCCTCTCGACGTGGCGGCCCGGATCGGCGCCCCCGTCCTGGGCCTCTACGGGGCCGAGGACCTGGGCATCCCCGTGGCAGACGTCAGGGAGCTCGAGACGAAGATGAAGGCGGCAGGCAGGACGGCCGAGTTCGTGGTCTACCCCGGCGCCCCGCACGCCTTCTTCGCGGACTACCGGCCGAGCTACCGCGCCGAGGCCGCGAAGGACGCATGGGGCCGCTGCATCGCCTGGTTCAACCGGTACCTCAAGGGATGAAGGGCCCCGTCCGGGACGGCGGCGAAGAACGATCGATGACCGCAGGAGGTGCGAGATGGAACTGGAAGCGGCCGTGAGAGGAAGGAGGAGCATCCGCAAGTTCAGCGACAGGAAGGTGCCCGGCGTCCTGGTCGAGGAGATCCTCGACGCCGCCCGGTGGGCGCCCTCGTGGGGGAACACGCAGCCCTGGGAGCTCGACGTGATCACGGGCGCCCCCCTGGAGGCCTTCAGGGCGGCCAACGAGCGGATGTTCGCCGCGGGGCTCGCCGCCGCGCCGGATGTGCCCATGCCGGAGAGCTGGCCCGCCGAGCTCAAGGCCCGCTACGGCGACCTGGGCAGGACCATGCTGGACCTCATGGGGATCGACCGGGCGGACAAGGATGCCCGCAATCAGCTCTACGCGCGCATGGCCGGCCTCTTCGGGGCGCCCTGCCTGATCGTGGTCTCCATCCCCCGCGAGGTGTCCCTCGAGTACGCCATGCTCGATGCGGGACTCGTCGTGCAGACGATCTGCCTGCTGGCGCACGCGAAGGGCCTCGGCACCTGCATCATGGCCGCCGCGGTGCGATACCCGGACCTGCTTCGCCGGATCGCCTTGATCCCCGAGAACCGGCGCATCGTCGCAGCGATCGCCGCGGGGTACCCCGACCCGGAGTACCCGCTGAACCGCTTCGCCCGGAATCGGGCCGACCTGCGGGAGATCGTCCGCTGGGTCGATTGAGCCCGCCGGGGCGCTTCGCGCCATCCGCAGCACGGGGGCGGACCCCGTCCTGTTCACCCCCCGGCGAGGGAGGCGGCCCGGCACGTCACGGAGCGGGGGACCGGGCCGACCGGATACGCCGTACGGGGGAGCCGGGATCGGTAGAATGTCGTAGGGCAAATCATGCCGCCGTCGTATTGACTTCCCGGGGGAAAGAAACGAAACTGCAGCCGACGAATACGACAGGGAACCGCGGTTCCCGGGAGGTGTTCCATGAAGAAGACAGCGATTGCGTTTCTGGTTGTCTGCGCCCTGATCGCGGGGGCGGCGCAGGCCTTCGCCGAACCGCCCAAGGACGGCATGGCGATCGTGGCCGACGTGCTGATCGTCCGGCCCGTGGGGCTCGTGGCGGGCGTGTTCGGGTCGGTGATGTTCATCGTTTCCCTGCCCTTTTCGATCCCCAGCGACAGCGTAGGCACGGCCGGGAAACTCCTCGTCGCGGATCCCTTCGAGTTCACGTTCCAGCGGCCTCTGGGGGATTTCGACTACAAGGTGGGGCAGGCGCAGATGCCCGGGGCGCAGTAACCGCCGGGCGTTTCACGGCTTTTCCAGCAGTTCCCGCAGGGCGGGGCGGACGTAGACGCCGCTGAGATCGAAGGTCTTCAGGGCCTGCACGAGGGTCCGGACGCGGTCCTTCGCCGGTGCCCGCGCGTCGACGACGATGACGCTCTTCCCCTTGAGCCGGACCAGCCCCCCGGAGATCGTGACGTCGTCCTGCGGGATCCTCTCGGTGCGGACCTCGACGCCGAGGCTCCAGGCCAGGGCCTCGAGCTGGGCCAGGGCGATGTGGTCGTCCACCGCTCCCCTCCCGGGCATTGCGGCGCGCCGCTGCGCGCCTTCATCCTTCGATCCTCTCGATCTCGATCTCCTGCCGGAAGAGTTCCTCCGCGTGCCCGCCGATCTTTTCCGTCATCCGCTTGGAGAGCCAGGCGAAGACCGGGGCCGTGGCCAGGCAGATCCAGCGGCCGGCGCTCCTCTGGACGAAGCCCGACCCGATCCGCGCGCCGACGGCCGCTGCGATTTTCTGCGCCGCCTGCGTGCTCAGGGCCTTGACGACGAGACGGGTGCCCGCCCTCTGCACGAGCAGGCGCCCTGCCGTCACCCCCAGCGCGCAGCCGAAGACGTAGAGCACGAGCGTGCGGTTCACCTTGTCGAGCTTGCCGTGGTATTTGGCGATCTTGTAGAGCAGGTCCATCTGGATCTTCGTGACCGCGGCGAGCTCGGGCAGGATCGTCGCCATGCCGAAGGGGCCGGGCATCATCCCCGAGGCAAAGCTCACCGAGAAGGCCTTGTTGGAGGCGAAGTCCGTCATGTCGCGGGGAGTGCCGTCCACCTGGATCTTCTCCGGGTCGGGCGCCAGCCCCATCATCGTCTCCACGAACCACCGCTCGAAGCCGTACCCCTCCGACGCCATCCGCCCCTTCCTCCGTCAACCGGCCGTTGCCGGTAGCTTCCGGCCCAGCGCCCGGGCCTCCTTCATCAATGCCCTGTTCGCCTTGATGTCGCCCGCCTCCAGGGCGCTTCCGTAGACCATGCCGACGATCTCCGCCCCCGCGTACCGGTAGGCGTCCTGGAAGGTGCGCAGGGCGTTCACGCACCCCGAGTCGAAGGGGTCCTCGCCCCCGTAGGCCAGGGCCAGGGCGATCCGCCTGCCCGCGAAGGGATCCTTCCCGTAGGCGGGAAGGGCGAAGCAGCGGTCCATCCAGAGCTTGAGCTGGGCGGACAGGGTGAACCAGTACACGGGGCTGGCGAGCACCCAGGCGTCGGCCTTGAGCATCTTGCGGTAGATGGGCTGCATGTCGTCGTCGATCGAGCAGCCCTTGCTCCTGGGCTTCCGGCAGGCCATGCACGCCTTGCAGGGGGCGATGGTGAGCCCGTGGAGGTAGAGGGTCTCCACGGCGGCCCCGGCCGCCCTTGCGCCCGCGGCAATCGCCCCGGCGAGCACGGCGCTGTTTCCCTTCCGGCGGGGGCTCCCCAGCAGGACAAGGACCTTCTTGGATTTTTTCATGCGGCGACCCCCTTCCGTTCGGTTTCCAGGCGGCGGTGATTTTTCCACAACGCCGGGTCAAATGCAACGCCCTTTGCACGGCCGCGCGCCGCCGGCGGACAAAAAAAGCCCCGCAGCGCTTGCGGGGCTCTCTAGCGGGAGGGGCGGGTCGGAGGGGGTGCCCGGCCTTCGGCATCCGGTCACTGGAATTTCGGGCTTGCCTTCCTGCCCCCGTCGGCCGGTTTCGCCTCGCCGGCGGGTTTCACCCTCCGCGATGCGGCCTGGGACCTGAGGCTGTTGAAGATGGCCCCGGCCTTCCGCTCCGCTTCCAGAAGCACGGCGTTGCACTGCTCGACGGCATCGGACTTCCGTCGCACGGCGAATTGCTCCGCCTCCTCGCGGGCGGCCTTGACGATCTCCTCGGACTTGTGGACGGCGTTCTGCACGGCGGCAAGAAGCCTCTCGTGCTCCTTGTTGAGCTCTCCCAGGGTGCGCCCGATGAGACTGCTGGTGACCATTTCCGCTTCCGCCCGTGTGCTCTGGATGATCGCCTCGGCCTTGACCCGGGCTTCGGCGATGAGGGTGTCGAAGTTCTGCAGGGCCTCTTCGCTCCCCATCTCCTCCCCGTCATCCGGGTCGCCGGGGCCGGCGACCGAGAGGGGCCGCTCGAAATCGGATGCCGCCGCCTCTGCCGATGCCAGCGCCTCCCTGGCCTCGGCCTCGATCTTCTCGGCCTTCTGCTTGGCGTTCAGGAGGACCTCGTCGGCCATCACCTTCGCCTGCTGGAGCATCAGCGCCGTTTCCCTGCGGGCCTTCTCGTGGGCCTCGCGCTCGGCCCTGCGCCTCAGCTCCGCGACCTCCCGCTCGGCGTCGCGGCGGATCTCGTCGGCCTCCTCTTTCGCCCGGGCGATGATCTCGCCCGCGGCCTTGTCGGCCTCCTCGAGGGTCTGACGGTGCTTCTCGGCCTCCTTCTTCGTGCCGAGGGTGGACCGGACCGTCTGCTCGGTGAGCCTCTTCTCGAGCTGGGCGTTCTGGGTGAGGATCCTGTCGAACTCGGCCGCGACGATCTTGAGGAAGCCCTTCACCTCGTCGGCGTC
The DNA here is from genome assembly GCA_002067855.1 of Syntrophaceae bacterium PtaB.Bin038. Lineage (GTDB taxonomy): Bacteria > Desulfobacterota > Syntrophia > Syntrophales > UBA2192 > UBA2192. The sequence goes on along the minus strand of MVQS01000214.1, from coordinate 2,699 downwards.
CACGCCCATCAGGCTCTGCTTGAATTTCCGGTTCTTGATCTCGCGCGGTGTAAAGGTCGTCATCGATCCGCCTCGCTTCGTCCGGGCCCGTGCCCCGGCTTTCGCCGGGCACGTCCCCGGGGGAGTTTGCCTTACCCCTACTTCGGCCGCCGCGGGCGAATTCTTTAGCGGATTCGAGGGGAGCCGGCGCGTCTGAAAATGCCCTTGACACGACGGGGGAACCGTGGTTAACTGCGTGCAATTTTCCGGAAGGAAAGTGCGACGATGTCGGGTCAGATGCGCATTCGTTCCATGGGCTGGTGGTGGCGGATCAACGGAAGCGTACGGGTCTGCCCATCGTAAAGGCGAAAGCCGCAAGGTCACTGAAACAGAAAGCCATGGGTGGATCGGAAACCGCCCATGGCTTTTTCATTGAGGCCGCAGGGGCGGGACACCCGGCGGCCTTTTTTCATGTAAAATCCCATGAAGGAGGAGACAGCAGTATGAAGAAGCGGCATTCATTCAGGCAATGGTTCGTCGTGCTGGTTGCGGCGGTGGCGCTGGCGGGGCCGTCCGTGCTCGCGGGGCCGGCCCTGGCCACCGAGGGCGGCGGCGGGGCCTACCCCAACGGCGCGGAGGACTTCATGGCGGGGGCGCTCCCGCCCCCCGGGACGTACTTCAAGAACTACCTGACCTACTACACCGCCACCAGGCTCAAGGACAACGACGGCAAAACCGCGCCGATCGACTTCGACCTCAAGGTCGCCGCCGACGTCCTGCGGTTCATCCACGTGACCAACTACAAGGTCCTCGGGGCCGATTGGGCCGTCCACGCCTTCATCCCGCTCGTATACCAGGACGTGAGCATACCCGGCCGCGACGACGACCGGTTCGGCCTGGGCGACATCATCGTCGACCCGATCATCCTCGGCTGGCATTCCAAGAACGTCCACGTCACGGCGGGACTCGACATCTACATCCCCACGGGGAGCTACAACCAGGACCGCCTGGCCAACACCGGCCGCAACTACTGGACCTTCGAGCCCGTCCTCGGGGTGACCTACCTGAGCGACGGCGGCTTCGAGATCTCGGCCAAGTTCATGTACGACTACAACACGGAGAACGACGACACGAAGGTCCAGTCGGGCCAGGAGTTCCACTTCGACTACCTGATCGGTTACCATCCGACGAAGGAGTGGGCCGTCGGCCTCAACGGGTATTACTACCAGCAGGTGACCGAGGATCAGCTAGACGGCAACGACGCGGGAAACAAGGGCCGGGTCTTCGCCCTTGGCCCCGCGGTGCAGTACGGCTACAAGAACATGAGCTTCACGGCGAAGTGGCAGCCCGAGTTCGAGGCGCGCAACAAGCCCGAGGGCAACAAGTTCTGGTTCAACTTTGTCTACGCGTTCTAGCCGCAGGGGCCGCCCGCACCCCGCGGGCGGCCCCTCCGTTTCCGAAAATCGCTTGAAATCCCGTTTCGATTCGTTTAGGGTACGGCAAACGGCAGGCGCCATCCCGGCTCAGCATGCCGCGGTTTCCACGACGCGGCCAATACGGATCGACGAGAGGCGCCTTTTTCATGCCCGGCGCACGCACCGGCGGCGCCGAAACGGGGCAGCGGGGTTTCCAGCGGGTGACACCGGCAAAGAAAGCTCTCGGCCCGGCCATCCTCGCCGTCGCAGCGGTTTCGCTGCTTGCGGCCCTTCTCTTCCTCGGCTCCTCCCCCGAACCGGATTCCGCAAGACCCCCCGAAAAACCGCAGGTGAGCCGCCTGCTGCGCATCAGCGGCATGGTCGAGCGGGGGCAGTCGCTCTACGAGATCTTCAAGCGCCACGACATCGACCCGCGGGAGCTCTTCCCCATGAAGGAGGCCATGGCGGGCGTCCACAGCCCCCGGGAGTTCCGGCCCGGCCGGCCCTACGAATTCCACGTGGACCCGGAAAAACGCCTGCACACCTTCGTCTACTGGGTCAGCGACGATTCGTTGGTCCGCGTCACCCGGGCCGGCGAAGGCTACCAGGCCGAGAGGCTCAACCTCGAGTACGAGCGGAAGGTGCTCTGCCTCGAGGGCGCCATCGAGGACAACCTGATCGCCTCCATGGGCGGCGGCCCGCAGAACCTGCTGCTCGCGCTCAACCTCTCCGACATCTTCGCCTGGGACATCGATTTCACCACGGCCCTGCGCAGGGGCGACACGTTCCGCCTTCTCGTCGAGGGGCTCTACCGCGACGGCGAGTTCCGCAAGTACGGGACCATCCTGGCCGCCGAGTTCGTCAACGACGGCGTGGCGTACCGGGCCTACCGCTTCGAGGTCGACGGCAAGGCCGACTACTACGACGCCGAGGGCCGCTCGCTGCGCAAGGCCTTCCTCAAGGCGCCGCTGAGTTTCCGCAGGATCAGCTCGGGCTTCTCGAAGTCGAGACTCCACCCGGTCCTCAAGATCCGCAGGGCCCACAACGGCACGGACTACGTGGCGCCGAAGGGGACGCCCGTCTCGGCCATGGCGGGCGGCCAGGTCCTTTCGGCCGGCTGGCAGGGCGGGTACGGCAAGCTCGTCGTCATCCGCCACCCCAACGGCTACAAGACCTTCTACGGCCACCTGTCGGGCTTTGCAAAAGGGATCCGGAAAGGGGCAAGCGTGACCCAGGGGCAGCTCGTCGGGTACGTGGGCGCCACGGGACTCGCCACGGGGCCGCACCTGCACTTCGAGATGCGCG
>MVQS01000213.1 GCA_002067855.1 Syntrophaceae bacterium PtaB.Bin038 | reverse complement strand
TGACGTACAAGAAGCTCTCCATGGCGGCCTCGGACGAGGAGCTGGCGGAGATGCGCGACGAGATGCTGGACTGCTTCGGCCCGCTGCCGCCGGAGGCGCGGAACCTGATCGAAGTCATCAGCCTGCGCAACCTCATGAAGCGCCTCATGGCCGAGAAGATGGAGTACGACGGGCGCCACATGATCCTCGCGATCCACCGCTCGAGCCCCATCGATCCGCTGCGGCTCGTCGCGCTGGCGAAGAAGAAGGGAAAGGGCACGCGCTTCACGCCCGACCACCGGTTCTACGTGCCCATGCCCGACCTGCCCGAGGAGCGGGTGATCGAGGCGGCCAAGGGGCTTTTACGTGAGCTGGCCGCGCAGTGACCGCGGCGCGGCAGGAACGAGGCGAAAGGAAAAAGGTTCAAGCGCCTTTGGCCTTTTCCTTTGTCCTCTAACCTGCGCCGGGGCATCGTGGATCGGCGGAACAGACCGAACAGGCTGAACAGAAGGGACAGACGCTTTTTTATATCACAGGGGAAACGCAGATGGAGGATCGCGAAGGGGAGTCGCACAAGATCGGTCGGCGCAGGGCCGCGGGCTGGGCCCTGGCGGGGCTGGCGGCCCTGTGCCTCGCCGCGGGCGGTGGGTGCTCGTCCTTCAAGACCCCGTCGGAGGACGCCATCGCCACGGTGAACGGCACCGAGATCAAGGTCAAGGACTTCACCGTCAAGCTCCGAAACGCCCTCACCCTCGCGGGTGCGCCGGCCGCCCTGCCGGAGAGCAACCTCGAGGCCATCAAGCGCGAAGCCCTCGGCGAGCTGATCGAGGAGAAGCTCATGCTGATCCGGGCGGAGAAGCTCCGGCTCGAGGTCACGGACGAGGAGCTGAAAAAGCGCGTCGAGGAGATCAAGAAGGACTACCCGGGGGATAACTTCGCCCAGGTCTTCGGCGGGGAGAAGGTGGACTACAAGATCTGGAGCGAGGAGCTGCGGAAGCGCCTGCTGCTGGAAAAGCTCGTCGACCAGGAGGTGAACTCGAAGATCACCGTGACCGACGAGGAGGCGCAGGAGGCCTACCAGGCCAACCGGGGCAGATACTACGCCGAGGACTCGGTGCACGTCGCCCAGATCGTCGTCCCCACGAAGGAGAAGGCCGACGCCGTGCTCCGGCGGATCCAGGCCGGGGAGGATTTCGGCAAGATCGCCCAGGAGGTCTCCACGGGCCCCGAGGCAGCCAAGGGAGGCGATCTCGGCGTGTTCACCCGGGGCGTCATGCCGGAGGCCTTCGACCGGGTCGTCTTCACCCTGCCCGAGGGCAAGACCAGCAGGGTCGTCAAGAGTCCCTACGGGTTCCACGTCTTCAAGGTCCTGAAGCGGGAAAGGGGGCACTGGATCGAGTTTGCCGACGTGAAAGACAGGATCAAGCTGGATCTCATGAAGGTCAAGGAAGAAAAGGAATTCCGCAAGTGGCTCGACCAGCTCAAGGCGGGGGCGACGATCCGCATCGACGAGGAACGCCTGCGGCAGGTCAAACTCGAAGAGCCGCGGCCCGCGGAGACCCGGCCGGAGGGGACCCGGCCGGCACCCGGGAAGGGATGAGGACGAATGGGAATGAGCAAGCCGTATCGGATTTTGGCTGCGGCGGCGATTCTGTTTTTCATCGCGGCCCCCGTCGCACGGGCGGAAATCGTCGACCGCATCGTCGCCGTCGTCAACGACGACGTCATCACGCTGTACGAGCTCGAGAGCACCGTCGAGGTCATCCTCAAGCGCTACGAGCACAACATCCGTCCCGAGGACCGGGACCGGGTGGCCGCCGATGCGAGAAAGGCCATCGTCGGCAGGATGATCAACGATCTTCTGCTGCGGCAGGAGGCCAGGCGGCTGGGGATCACGGTGCGCGAGGAGGAGGTGACCAACACGATCCAGGAGAGCCTCCGGAAGCGCAACATGTCGATGGACGACCTGCAGCAGGCCCTGGCCCGGGAGGGCTCGACCTTCGACAAGTACCGCGATTCGACCCGCAACGACCTGATCCGGATGCGGATCATGCAGCGGGAGATCCGACAGCGCGTCTCCGTGACGCCCGAGGAGATCGGGGCCTACTACCGGGAGCACCGCGGCGAATACGAGGGCAAGCTCCGGGTGAGGCTCCAGATGATCTCCCTGCCCGTCCCCGCGAACAGCGGGCCGCAGGCGAAGGCCGAGCAGCGCGAGAAGGCCGAGGCCATCCTGAAGCGGATCCGCGGCGGGGAGCCCTTCGAGGCCCTCGCGAACGAAACCCGGCAGGGGGCGGAGCCGGCCGGGGGCGATATCGGCTACGTCGAGAAGGGAACGATGCACCCCAGCATCGACGAGGTCGCCTTCAGCCTCAAGCCGGGCGAGGTGAGCGGCGTCATCGAAACGCCCCAGGGGTTTGCCATCCTCCGCGCCCTCGAGCGGCGGGGCGGCGGGAGCCTGTCCGTCAAGGAGACCCGGGAGGACGTGGAGGATCGCCTCTACCGGATGAAGATGGAAAAGAAATTCGAGGAGTGGCTCGCGGAGCGGCGTCAGAAGGCGCATATTGAAATTCGTCTGTAAAAGACGGGCGCAGGGCTTAAGGCATAAGGCTTAGGGCAAGAGGTAAGAAGAAGTCTCCCTTTCATCCCCGCATGGAAATCGCTTTCCCGGTCTTCCTCTCCCCTTGCGGGAGAGGATTGAGGTGAGGGGGACTGTTTCCCCCTCCTCCACTTCCCCCTCCCACCAGGGGAGGAGAACAGGGGAAAGAGGGGGGTTTGAGTCACGATGAAATTCATCCGCATCAAGGGTGCGTCGCAGCACAACCTCAGGAACGTCAGCCTCGACATCCCCCGGGACAGCCTCGTCGTCATCACCGGCGTGAGCGGGTCGGGCAAATCCACGCTGGCCTTCGACACGATCTACGCCGAGGGGCAGCGGCGCTACGTCGAGTCGCTGTCGACCTACGCCCGCCAGTTCATCGGCCAGATGGACAAGCCCGAGGTGGAATCCATCGAGGGGCTCTCCCCCGCCATCGCGATCGAGCAGCGCAGCGCGAGCCACAACCCCCGCTCCACCGTGGGGACCGTCACGGAGATCTACGATTACCTGCGCCTGCTCTACGCGCGGATCGGCGTGCCCCACTGCACCCGGTGCGGCCGCGAGATCCGCTCGCAGACGATCGACGCCATGGTGGAGCAGCTCCTGGCGCTGCCGGAGGGAACGGCCGTCTCCCTCATGGCCCCGGTCATCCGCGGCAAGAAGGGGGAGTTTCAGCGCGAGCTCGCCCGCCTGCGGCGCGAGGGCTACGTGCGCGTGAGGGTGGACGGCGAAATCCGGGACCTCGCCGACGAGATCGCCCTGGACCGCAACCGGCGCCACGACATCGACGTGGTCGTCGACCGCCTTGCCGTCCGCGAGGGCATCCGCAAGCGCCTGCGCGATTCCCTGGAGATCTCGGCCCGCCTCTCCGACGGCCTCGTCCGCGCGGCTGTCGCCGGGGGCGGCGAGATCCTCTTCAGCGAGCGCTACGCCTGCCCCGACTGCAACGTGAGCCTCCCGGAGCTGGCGCCGCGGATGTTCTCCTTCAACAGCCCCTACGGGGCGTGCCCGGAGTGTGACGGGCTCGGCACCCGGATCTTCTTCGACGAGGACCTCGTCGTGCCCGACCCGGGGCTCTCGATCCGCGACGGCGCCATCGCCCCCTGGCAGAAGCGCAACTCCATGCTCTTCCACCAGATGCTCGAGGCCCTCTCGGAACACTTCGGCTTCGACATCAACACCCCCTTCAAGGAGCTCCCCGCGTCGGTGCGGCGCGTGCTGCTCTACGGGTCG
>MVQS01000212.1 GCA_002067855.1 Syntrophaceae bacterium PtaB.Bin038 | reverse complement strand
GCCGTGACGCAGGAGATACTCCTCGATCCCGTCGACAATCTCCATCGTGACACGCGGGTTCACGAAGTTGGCCGTCCCCACCTGGACGGCCTTCGCCCCGGCGATGAGGAACTCCAGGGCGTCGGCGGCCTCCATGATCCCCCCGATCCCGACGACGGGAATGGAAACGGCATTCACGGTGTTCCAGACCATGCGGAGAGCCACGGGCTTGACGACGGGGCCCGACAGGCCGCCGGTGACATTCCGAAGGTGAGGGATGCGCTTCTCCACGTCGATCGCCATGCCGAGAAGCGTGTTGATGAGCGAAAGCGCATCGGCCCCCGCCGCCTCGCAGGCGCGGGCGATCTCCGTGATGTCGGAGACGTTGGGGGAGAGCTTCACGAGGACGGGCAGATCCGTGGCAGACCGGACCGCCCGTGTGACGTCGCCGGAGACGTCGGGGTCACAGCCGAAGACGTGGCCGCCTCTCTGCACGTTGGGACAGGAGATATTGACCTCCAGGGCGTGGATGCCGGGCACGCCCGTCAGCGCGGCGGCCACCCTCCCGTATTCCTCCACCGTCTCGCCGAAGATGTTGACGATCACCTTCGTGTCGAACCGCCTGAGCCAGGGCAGCTTCTCGGCAAGGAACGCCTTCACGCCGACGTTCTGCAGGCCGATGGCATTCAACATCCCCCCCGTCGTTTCCATGATCCGCGGCGGCGGGTTCCCCCGGCGCGGCTCGAGCGAGATCCCCTTGACCACCACGGCCCCCAGACGGTTGAGATCAACATAGGAGGAGTACTCCTCGCCGTACCCGAAGGTCCCCGATGCGGTCATGACGGGGTTCTTCAGGACCAGGCCGCCGATCCGGACCTCGGTTCTAGGCTTCGACAAGTTCATTCCCATTTCTTCGTCTGAATTTTTGGTCAGGCCATGCCTGAGATGGCAGGTGGCAGGTGCCATAAAAAACGGGCAGCAGAATAGGGCTGTTACCTGTTCCCTGACGCCTGACGCCCCCTGCGTCATCGCCACACGATCTCCCGGATATCGAAGACGGGACCATCCGTGCAGACCTGCCTGTATTGCACGCCCTGCCGGGATTTCACCTCGATCGTGCACCCGAGGCACGCTCCCATGCCGCAGGCCATGCGCTCCTCCATGAGCACCTGGCAGAAGACGGGATGATCGGCAACGATCTCGCTCACCCTCCGGAGCATCGGGCCGGGGCCGCAAACGAAGACCGCCGTTTTCGCCGCCTCAAACGAGCCCAGGTCCTCCCGGAACAGATCCGTCACCGGGCCCCGGTACCCGGTGCTGCCGTCATCGGTGCATAGTCGAACCTCGGCGCTGCAGACCTTCACACGGTCCACGCCGAGAAGGGTGCCCGCATCCCGGGCCCCGATGTAGACGACCACCCGCACCCCGTCGGATCGGCAGCTCAACTGCCGGGCGAGGAACACGAGGGGTGCGATGCCGATGCCCCCCGCCACGAGAACCGCCGTATCCATCGCGGGCGGGAATTCGAAGGAATTGCCCAGAGGGCCCAGGATCTCCATGCGTTCCCCCTCGCAGAGCGTGGAGATCACCTGCGTCCCCCTGCCCGCCGCGCGGTACAGAACCTCGATCCGTGCCCCGTCGCCGTGGTCGGCCAGGCTGTATATCCCGAGCGGCCGCCCCAGGAATGGGACCCCCCGGCCCGCGGGTCTCAGCATGACGAACTGCCCCGGCCGGGCGTTCCTGAAAACCCGGCTCACGGCCAGCTCCATGAGGAAATGGGAAGGAGCCACCTCCACGTTCGACAGGATCCGGGCTTTCAGGTCTTCCTTGGTGAACATCGGCAATGGGGAGTTATGAGTTTCGAGTTATGAGTTTGCTTCTCTCACGCTCAGAGGTCCAGCCCCATGATCACGGCATCCTCGTTGTTGTCCGAGTAGTACCGCGGGCGGATGCCCCGGGGCGTGAAGCCGAGTTTCCGGTATAGTCCCCGGGCCGCCTTGTTGGACCGCCTGACCTCGAGGGTGCAGGTCTGCATCCCGCACTCGCGGGCCATGCGCAGGGCCTCCCCGACGAGGCGCCCGGCGACGCCCCGGTTCCGAAGATCCTTCCGCACCGCGATATTCGTGATGTGGACCTCGTCGGCGACGAACCAGCATATGATGTAGCCGGCCAGCCGCTTTTCCCCCGCATCCTGCCGCCGCGCCGCAAGGCAGCGGGCAAGCGGGAAGTTCAGGTCCTGCCGGAACATGCCCGGCGACCACGGGGCGACGAAAGAGGCTCGCTCGATCTGCATGACCTCCTCGAGATCGCGTTCCGACAGCGGCCCGATCTCGAAGCCCTCTGTTTTCTCGGTCTCGTCAGCCATGCCCTTCGCGCCGCGGCCCGGGGGTCATTCGCCGGCCTTCCGTGCCCCGCACAACCTGCCCACGGCCCGGCCGCGCCTTGCGAACTCGTCTTCCCTGACGGTGTTTAAAGGAATTCCAGGGCAAGCGCAAGCAGGAAAAACACGCCGCAGAAGACGGGAACGGCCCCCCGGAGCTTGATCGTGCTGAGGGCGACTCCCACCCCGACCAGAGGCAGCACAAGACAGCAAACGCTGAGGACCTGGAGAAGCGCAGGCGGCAGGTCGGGGTATATCCATCGCAGCAACGGGACCCCGCAGAGCATCAGCGCGCCGAGACAGAGGAGGGACGCCCCGTAATACCCTGCCAGGGCCGAGAGGTGGCGGCGGGAAAGCTTCGCGGGGTCTCCGGCCTCCGCATCCTCGAGGGCCCCGCTCACCAACCGCTCGTTCCATTGCCGGAGGAGGATCTCCATCCTCTGCCCGAGCCATGCGGAAGGTGCGAACAGGAAGACCGCAAGGACGATCAGCTCGCGCGGAGGGCTTGTCCCGGGGGGGACCGCCAGGATGGCCCCGGCGGTGGACAGGACCGCGACGAAGGTGTCATGGGGCGGCACGTAGGGCCCGATCGGGATGCGGTCGATCCAGAGCAGCTCCAGGAGGGCTC
>MVQS01000211.1 GCA_002067855.1 Syntrophaceae bacterium PtaB.Bin038 | reverse complement strand
GCCGATGCAGAGGATCGGGCGAAGGCGCTTTCCCCCGGCAAACACACTGTATCGGGCGGACCTGAAGATCACGGGGGGCTCGGTCGACTCGGCGGGCAGGTAAAGCTCGAGGGCCTGATCGACGAGGGTCTTCCGCGACTCGAGGTACTCGTCCAGGGATATCAGGTTACGGGTCATCTCCTTCCGGTTCGAGTTTGAAGGGCCGGGCTTCCGTCCCGCCCTCCTTTTTCAGAAGGATCTCGATCCTTCGTTCGGCCTCGTCGAGTTTCGCGGAGCAGAGCCTGGAGAGGCGGATCCCTTCCTCGAAGGAGGCCAGGGATTCATCCAGCGTCAGCTCGCCCTGCTCCATCTTCCGGACGATCTCCTCGAGCTTTGCCAGGGCGTCCTCGAACTTGACCTCCGCCATCCCGTCATTCTTCTTCGATCGTGGTGACGACGGCATTGAACCGACCTTTCGCAACATTTATGCCAACGGGATCCCCCGCAGCAAGATCCTTTGCGTCCCGGATGACCCTTCCCTCGGGCACCGTCCGGGCGATGGCGTACCCCCGGGCCAGCACGGAAAGGGGGCTCAGGCTGTCCAGCATGGCAGTGTGGCCCGCCAGCCTCGCCCGCAGGGTTTCCACCAGGCGGAAGATACCCGTTACCATGACTTTTCTCAGATTATCAAGCACAAAGGCGAGGGTTGCGAGCTTTGCCGAGGGGCTCAGGTACTGCAGGTGCGTCTCGAAGCGGCGCAGCCTCTCCCGCTCGGCGCCCACGCGGCGGGCAAGCGCGGCTGCCAGGTTGTTGAACCGCTCGTCGAGCCCGAGCCGCAGGTCGACGAGGCGGCGACGCGGGTCGCGGACCCGTTCGGTCATCTTCTCCAGCCGTTCCCTGCGGATTTTGAGGTTACGCACCACGGCGCGCGCGGCCCGGACGCTCAGCGCCCTGACCTGCTGGACGAGGTCGCCGCGCCGGGGGACGACCAGCTCCGCAGCCGCGGAGGGCGTGGGCGCCCTCACGTCGGCGACGAAGTCGGCGATGGTGAAGTCGATCTCGTGGCCCACGGCGGAGACGACGGGGACGCGGGAGGCGAAGATGGCCCGGGCCACCCCCTCGTCGTTGAAGGCCATGAGGTCCTCGAGGGACCCTCCGCCCCTGGCCACGATGATCACGTCGATGCCGGGGATCTCGTTCAGAAGGTGCAGGGCCTCGACGATCTCGGCGGGGGCCTCGGCGCCCTGGACGCGCACGGGGGCGACGAGGATGTCCACCGAGGGGAAGCGGCGCTTCGTGATGTTGAGGATGTCCCGGATGACGGCGCCCGAGGGCGAGGTGACCACCCCGATCCGTGCGGGCAGGAAGGGCAGGGGCTTCTTGTGGACCGGCTCGAAGAGCCCCTCGGCCTGGAGCTTGGCCTTGAGCTGCTCGAAGGCGATCTGCAGGGCGCCCAGGCCCCTGGGCTCCGCGTAATCGAGGACGAGCTGGTACTCGCCGCGGGGCCTGTAGACGTTCATCCGAGCCCGGCAGAGGATGTGCATCCCGTCCTCGAGGTCGAACCTGAGCCCCCGGGCGACGGGGCGGAACAGGACCGCCCGGACCTGGCTCTCCTCGTCCTTGAGGGTGAAGTAGAGGTGGCCCGAAGCGGGGCGGCGGAGGTTCGAGATCTCCCCTTCGACCCAGAGCTGATCGAAGGTGGCCTCCAGGACGTCCTGGACCTGCCGGGTGAGCTCCGTGACGGTGAGAACCTCGCGGCTGGCGAAAAGATCCATGCCCTGTCCCTAACAGAGCCCTCCGCCCGATGCAAGCAAAACGATCGGGGTCAGGCCTGATTATTGACTTTTCTCGGTCCCTGCAGTAGTCACATCACATGGCACGAAAGCCCCGCATCGAATTCGACGGCGCCCTCTATCATGTGGTCGCCCGCGGCAACCGGAAGGAAGCCATCTTTCGTTCCCAGAGCGATTACGAACGATACCTGGATCTTATCTATCGATATAAGGAAAGATACCATTTCCGGCTTTACGCCTACGTCCTGATGCCCAATCACCTGCATTTGCTCATCGAGACGGCAGACATCCGCCTATCGACGATCATGCAGGGACTGCAGCAAAGCTACACGATTTTCTTCAATCGAAAATACGACGCGGTGGGGCATCTCTTTCAGGGGCGCTACAAGGCCATTCTCTGCGACAAAGACGCCTACCTGCTGACCCTTGTCAAATACATTCATCTCAACCCCGTGAGGGCCAAGTTCGCCACGAGAGCCGATGAATATCCCTGGTCCAGCCACCATGCTTATCTGCATGAAGCGCAACGCCTCGACCTCATCGACGCCGACTTTGTTCTGAGTCTCTTGGACCCCGGGAAAACCTTGGCCATCAGGCGTTATCAGGATTTTATGGACGATTCCATCGGTGCGGACAGAAAAGAAATCTACGGAACCGTTGATCAGCGGTTTCTCGGTGACGGATCGTTCGTTGAGGCGATTGTCGATCGGACCAGCCTGGAAATCAGAAACAAGAGAATGCCCCGGAAACATTCCCTGGCGGACATCATGGCCGTTGTCGAAACCATTACCGGTGTTACCGAAAACGAGATACGGTCAAAGGGCAAGCTGCAGGACATCTCCCGGGCGCGGGTGCTATTCTGCCATGCTGCTCGGGGCTTTTCATACAAGATTAATGAAATTGCCGACTTCCTGGGGAAAGACCCCTCGGCAATTTCCAAGCATCATGCCCGCGGGGAAGAGATGAAAGACGATGCGGAAAGGTTGATTAGGGCGCTGGAGTCGAGAAAAGTCAATAATCAGGCCTGACCCCGTATCTTTTTTGACTTTTTCCGGGCCTTGGGGTAAGTAGGAGCCATTATCGTAAAAGGGGAAACGAATCTTTCATGGCCGAGAAAATCAGCAAAACGAAGCGGGACTACCTGAAATCGAAGGTCGAGCACATCGACATCACGAAGATCGACGCCGTCGACATCGTGAAGTCCATGAAGAAGATGTCCTTCTCTGCGCGAGACCTGGCCTCGGCGGCCGAGATGTACGACCGGATGCTCGCCGACCGCAACTGCGTCATCTTCCTCACCCTGGCCGGCAGCACGAGCGCCGCGGGCTGCATGCAGATCTACGCCGACCTGGTGAAGTACAACATGGTGGACGCCGTCGTCGCCACGGGGGCCTCCATCGTGGACATGGACTTCTTCGAGGCCCTGGGCTTCCGCCACTACCAGGGCACGCCCCACGTGGACGACCGCGAGCTGCGCAGGCTCTACATCGACCGCATCTACGACACGTACATCGACGAGGAGGAGCTCCAGCACTGCGACCGCACCGTCACGGAGATCGCCGATCAGCTCCCGCCCCGGCCCTACTCGTCGCGCGAGTTCATCCGGGAGATGGGGAAGTACCTGACAAAGAAAGCGAAAAAGAAGGGCTCCCTCGTCCAGACGGCCTACGAGAACGACGTGCCGATCTTCTGCCCCGCCTTCTCGGACTCCAGCGCGGGCTTCGGCCTGGTGCTGCACCAGCACCGGCACCCCAAGAGCCACGTCTCCATCGACTCGGTGAAGGACTTCCGGGAGCTGACGGAGATCAAGATCGCCGCGCCCACCTCGGGCCTTCTCATGATCGGGGGCGGCGTGCCCAAGAACTTCATCCAGGACACGGTTATCTGCGCCGAGATCCTGGGCAAGGATGTCCCCATGCACCAGTACGCCATCCAGATCACCGTGGCCGACGTCCGGGACGGGGCCTGCTCGAGCTCGACCCTCAAGGAGGCCGCCTCGTGGGGCAAGGTGGACACCGTCTCGGAGCAGATGGTCTTCGCCGAGGCGACGATGGCCCTGCCGCTGCTGGCCAGCTACGCCTGGCACAGGGGAAGCTGGAAGAAGCGGAAGAAGTGGAAATTCGCCCGGATGTTCAAGGAATGAATTCCCGCCCCCTGACCAGGCTGCACATCCCCGAAGGCCGGTGCCGAAGCGCCGGCCTTCCCGTTTCGGCGGTCCAAACAGGGCCGTCCCGTTTTGGAACATGCCCCGAAAAGCGCCCCGTTGCCGCATTGCGGGGCAGGCAGGCCGTTTCGGCACGGTTTCGAGGGAGCCCCCCTGCCGTCCCCGCGGCACCCGCAAATTCGTAACCTCCTGCAACCCTTGAGATATTTCAAGAAGCGCCTCCCGATTCCCCCGTGGCATGTCCGGTGCTCCTGCAGGGTGCCAGATTCAACCCAAGGAGGCTTGTCATGAAGGGGACGATGAAAGAGAAGGGGAGCAAGAGAACCCTGAACGCCTGGATCTGTGCGATCGCGATCTCTGCGTTACTGATCCCCGGGGGGCCGGCCCTGGCGGACGACCCGCTGAGCGAGGAGGGGCTGTTCACGGCCGTCGCCCCCGACGCCATGATCGTCCTCGACCTCTCGGGCAGCATGAAGTGGAACCCCCCGGGGGACCACGACAGCTGGAACAACCCGACCAGACAGTACAGCAACCCGACCTGCTCGGGTCCCTTCTACGACGACCAGAGCGTGCCGGGCTACACGACGTACTGCTCGCGCTTCGAGATCGCCCGCAAGACGCTGTTCAACATCCTCGACGACAACCGCGACGGGACGATCAACTCCGACGACGAGACAAGCATGAACATCCGCATCGGGATGGGCAAGTTCCAGGGCGGCACCTACGTGAAGCTGCGCGACATCGCCACGAAGTATTCCCAGATCTACTGCGGCAGCACGGCCTCATGCTCCGTGGACCAGACCTCGGGGGATTACTCCAGCATCAACTACTGGATGACCTACGCCAACGTCGTCGGGGCCACCCCCCTCGTGTCGGCCCTCTCGAACGTGAAGGCCTATCTCGACGGGCACAAGGCCGCCGATCCCTACCAGAGCTGCCGCCAGAAGTTCGTCATCCTCGTCTCCGACGGGGCCGACACGATGAGCTGCGGCGGCTCGGGCTCGGACACCCAGGCCGACCAGTACAAGCGCCGCCGAGAATCGGTGCTGGCGGCCAAGGCCCTGGCCGATGCGGGCTTCCGGGTCTTCGTCATCGGCATGGGGAGCAACATGCCCGATCACCTGAAGAACACCCTCAACTGGATGGCCTACTGGGGAGGGACGGACAACCCCCTGGTCCCGAACGCCGGCTCCGTGTCCGGCTTCGACCCCTCCCTGGTCAGCACCTGCGGAGGCTCCTCCACGACGGGCACCTGCAACGGCACGAGCGACCAGTGCTTTGCCACTTCCAACGACCCCGGGACGGCGCCGCTTTCCGGCTACGCCTTCCTGGCCAACAACGCCGCGGAGCTCGAGGCGGCCTTCCGCCAGGCCGTCAACCACATCCGCGAGGCAACCTACTCCTTCACGCAGGCCTCGGTGGCCTCCACGCGGCTCATCGACGAGAACTACCTCTACGAGGCGACCTTCCAGCCCGCCAATGGGGAGCCCTTCTGGCAGGGCCACATCAAGAAGTACAACATCAATGCCGACGGCAGCATCGGGGGCGTCGCCTGGGACGCCGGATCCGTTCTCCAGTCGATGCCGGCCTCGTCGCGGAACATCTACACCTACAAGGGGGGCTCGCTGACCCCGTTCACCACAACGACGATCACGAGCGCAAATCTCAACGTGTCCGACGACACGAGGCGAAACGAGGTCGTGGGGTTCATCCGGGGCGAGAGCGCCTACAACCCCGACAACTGGAAGCTGGGCGACACGTTCCGCTCCAACCCGATCACGGTGGGCACGCCCGCGCAGTACTTCCGGGATATGAGGGACACGGCCAACGCGTTTGCGGCCTTCCGGGCCGCCAACGTCCGCTCCACGGCCAACGGCAAACGCATCGTCGTGGCCGGCGCCAACGACGGCCAGCTCCACGCCTTCCGCACCGGCGACGGGGCCGAGCTCTGGAGCTTCATCGCCCCCAACCTCCTGAGCAAGCTCAAGGACATCGCCCACACCTCGCACCCCACGGGCCTGACCCATCAGTACTACGTGGACGGCCCCATCTCGGTGGCCGACGTGTGGCTGGGAAGCGGCGACGGGACC
>MVQS01000210.1 GCA_002067855.1 Syntrophaceae bacterium PtaB.Bin038 | reverse complement strand
TCGCGTCGCCGTACTCGACGAGGATGGCCCGGTCGCCGCTCAGGCGGATTCGGGGCTTGTCGTAGAGATGGGACAAAGGTGGATTCCCCCTGGAGAAGATCCCCCTTTCATCCCCCTTTCATCAAGGGGGAAAGAGGGGGGGTGCCGTCCGCCGGCTTCTTTCCCTGAACCCTTTACCCGGTACCCCGGCCCCTTCTTCAGATGAAGCTCCCCATGGGCACGACGGCGATCCCCTCCCCCTCGATGGCGGCGCGGATGTTCTTCACCAGTTCCACCGCCGAGGGGTTGTCGCCGTGGACGCAGATCGTGTCGATCCGCATCTCGAGGACGCTGCCGTCGGTCGTGATGATCTTCCCTTCCTTCGCCATGCGCAGGGCCCGCTCGGAGGCCGCCTGCGGGTCCTTGACGACGGCGCCGGGCAGGCTCCTCGGGACGAGCTTCCCTTCCGGTGTGTAAGCCCGGTCGGGGAAGGCCTCGAAGGCGACCCGGATGCCCGCCTCCTTCGCGATTTTCATCACAAGCGGTTCCTGGGCCCCGCCGAGGGCCAGGTAGATGACGTTCTGATCCACGCCGGCGACGGCCTCCACGATGGCGCGGATCATCGCCTCGTTGCCGACGCTCATGTTGTAGAGGCTGCCGTGGGGCTTTACGTGCTGGAGGGAGACGCCATGAAGGGCGCAGAAGGCCTTCATGGCCCCGATCTGGTAGGCGACGTAATCACGCACCTCGTCCGGGGTGCAGTCCAGGTTGCGCCTGCCGAAACCGACGAGGTCCGGGTAGCCCGGGTGGGCGCCCACGCCGACGCCGTGATCCTTCGCGAGCTTCACCGTTTTGTACATGACCCGGGGGTCGCCGGCGTGAAAGCCGCAGGCGATGTTGGCGGAGGTGACGTGCCTGATGACCTCCGCGTCCATCCCCATGGTCCAGGCGCCGAAGCTCTCCCCCATGTCGCAGTTGAGGTCGATGCGCTTCATCTCCACACCCCTTTCATTTCATCTTGCCGGGCAGGTACATCGCGATGTCGGGGAACACCGTGAGCAGCACCGTCGCCAGCAGCATGAGCAGGAAGAAGGGGAAGGCCGCCTTGGCGATGGTGAACAAATCGTCGTTGTTGAGGCCGCTGATGACGAAGAGGTTGAACCCCACGGGGGGTGTCACCTGGGCCAGCTCGATCATCATGACGAGGTAGATGCCGAACCAGACGAGGTCGAAGCCGGCCGCGTCGATCAGGGGCAGAACCAGCGGCGCCGTCATGACGATCATGGAGAAGCCGTCGATGAGGGTCCCGAGAAACAGGTAGAGGATGGTCAAAATGGCGATGAGCATGTAGGGCGACAGGTTCATCGAGACGACGAACTGGGTCAGGGCCCTCGTGATGCCCAGGAACCCCATGACGTTCGAGAGGTAGGAGGCGCCCATCACGATGAGCATGATCATGCAGCTCGTCTTGACGGAGTTGATGAGGCTCACCTTGAAGACGTCCCAGGTGAGGCTGCGGGTCAGCGCCGCGAAGAAGAAGGCCCCCACGACCCCCACGGCGCCGGCCTCCGTCGGGGTCGCCCAGCCCTTGTAGATGCTGCCGAGCACCATCATGACGAGGATCACGACGGGCGCGACGGCCGGGATGGTCCGGATGCGGTCCGACCAGGTGTAGTGGTCGTCGGCCCGCGGGGCGAGCGCGGGGTTGATCAGGCACCGCAGGAGGATGAAGCCGCTGAAGAGGCCCGCGATCATCAATCCGGGGACGAAGCCCGCGATGAAGAGCTTGCCGATGCTCACGTCGCCGATGATGCCGTAGACGAGCATCATCATGCTGGGCGGGATCATGAAGCCCAGCGTCCCCGCGCCGGCGAGCGACCCGATGGAGAGGCTGCGGTCGTAATTCCGCTTCTGCAGCTCGGGGACGGTGATCTTCCCGACGGTGGCCGTCGTGGCCGCCGAGGAGCCGCTCACGGCGGCAAAAAAGGTACAGGCCATGATGTTGACGTGTACGAGCCGGCCCGGGATCGCGTCCATCCAGGGCGCGAGCCCCCGGAAGAGATCCGACGAGATGCGGCTGCGGAAGAGGATCTCGCCCATCCAGATGAAGAAGGGCAGCGCCATCATGGCCGAGCCGCTCGTCTGGTTCCAGGCCACGTTGGCGATGATCGAGCCGAAGGCCACGTCGCTGTAGAAGAAGAACCCGCCGATCCCCACGAGGAACAGGGAGACGCCGATCCAGACGGAGCCGCCCAAAAAAAGGACGAGCAGGCCGCAGATCGTGGCCGATACGGGACCCAAGTCCGG
>MVQS01000209.1 GCA_002067855.1 Syntrophaceae bacterium PtaB.Bin038 | reverse complement strand
CCCAGGTCAACGCCACGCAGTTCCAGATGACCCCGAAGGTCAAGGGCACGGCGACCATCACCGTCAGGGACAGCAGGGGCGTGACGGCCACCCAGACTATGACGGTGCAGTAGCGCGGCCGAACCGGAGGTTCCGGGAAGGAACACAGACCGGAATTCATCTGAAAGAAAAGGCAGGGTCATCGTTGGCCCTGCCTTTCTTTATCTCTTTCCCCATCCTCCACTCTGCGCAGCAATTTTCCGCCAGGCGAATCATTTTGTGCTAGTCCGGTTCTGCCGGGTAAGAGACCGGTCTGGTCAATTCGCTCAGGAAGTCCTGAACAGACCCCTGCAAGCCAAAGGGGACGCAATGTTCGCGAAGGGGGATGACCATGGGTATTCTGTCCTGGATCGCGATGGGGTTGATCGTCGGATTGCTGGCAAAATCCCTCATGCCGGGCAAGGACCCGGGAGGGCTCATCGTCACGGTTTTAATCGGGGCGGCGGGCGCGTTCTTGGGCGGCTGTGTAGGGTCCTTCCTGGGTGCTCCGCCACCTTTCCAAATAACCCTTCCCACGAGCGACAGTCATGTGTATAATAAAGCCAATTCATACACACGGGAGGCAGGGTATGAGAACGAATGTGGTCATCGATGACGACCTGATGAAATCCGCCCTTAAGGCGTCCGGCGTGAAAACAAAGAAGGATGCCATCGAAGAAGGGTTGAAACTGCTCGTGCAGGTAAGGGGCAGGAAGGAGATCAGGAAGTTTCGCGGAAAGCTCAAATGGTCCGGTAGCCTGGACGAAATGAGGTCGGACAAATGATCCTCGTGGACTCGTCCGTCTGGATCGACTACTTCAACGGCAGAAAAACGCCACAGACGGACTGGCTGGATTCCGCGCTTGGCAAAGTACCTATTGTAATAGGGGATCTGATCCTGACCGAAGTCCTTCAGGGATTCCAGAGCGAAAGGGATTTCAGGATTGCCAGGGATCTTCTTCTTCGCATTCCGTTCACGCCGATGGGTGGGAAGGACTTGGCCCTGGAAAGTGCCGGGAACTATCGGCTCCTGAGGAAGAAAGGCGTAACGGTGCGCAAGACGATTGATGTCATGATCGGGACCTTCTGCATCCACCACCGGATTGCCTTGCTGCACGACGACAGGGATTTCGATCCAATGGCGAAGCACCTGGGCCTGGATGTCATAGAAGTCCAGGGTAACAGATAGGGTCGGTAACAGATAGAATAACAGATAGGGTCGCGTCTTGTATTTCAATATTTACTGATCGAATCAAGAACTTCTGCTGTATTCATAATAATACAAAACCCCGCTCTCGGTTGAGATGCGGGGTTTATTTTTTCCTGGCATTCCCCTCTGGGGGTTGGGTGGTTGGGTTGACCCGATGCCGTGATGTGTACCTGCCGTCGTGGAATCATTAACCCAATAAATTCCGTGGATGCGAGGGGGAAATCGTATTATGATACGCGCTCCGGGTGATAAAAATGTAACGTTCCGGATTGAGGGAAGGAGGATGTAGCCATGAAGAAGATCGCTGTCCTGGTCGCATGGATGATGCTGTGCGCGGCCCCCTGCGCCCTTGCGGCGCCGCAGGCAAAGGCTGCGCCGGTGTCGGCGGACAAGGCGAAGGCCGAGGGGAAGGTGGTCTTTTACGCCAACATGACCTCCGTCGAGCCCGTGATGGAGGCGTTCCAGAAAAAGTACGGCATCAGGGCCGAATACACAAGACTATCGACGAGCAAGTTCATCGCCACGATCCTGACGGAACATGCGGCGGGCAAGCTGACGGCCGACGTCCTGCAGGCGCCCGTTCCCGTGATGGAGTTGCTCAAGAGCAAGGGCATCATCGCATCCTACGTTTCCCCCGCCGCGGCGGGCTACCCGAAGTGGGCCAACAAGGACGGCATGATCCAGAGCTTCGGCATCGAGTACGTCGCCCTGATCTACAACAAGGACCTCGTCAAGGCGGCCGATGTGCCCAGGACCTACCAGGAGCTGACGGACCCGAAGTGGAAGGGCAAGATCGTCATGGCCGATCCCGCCACGCACCCGACGACCATCTCCTGGCTCGTGGGCCTCAGGGAGAACGTGATCAAGTCCGACGCCGAGTGGCGGGCCTTCCTGAAGGGCCTGGCGGCCAACAACCCGATGTTCGTGGCCTCCTTCGGCCCCACGCCCGCTCCCATCGAGACGGGCGAGAAGCTCATCGGCATCTCCATGCCCAAGTACATCGTCACCAAGGCCCCGGCGCCGCTGGACTGGGCGAGGGTCTCCCAGCCCATGATGGGCACCCCGCGCGCCATCGGCATCACCGCGAAGGCGCCCCACCCGAATGCCGCGCGACTATTCGTCGACTACTGGCTCTCCAGGGAGGCCATGAAGATCATGGCCGACCAGGTGGGAGAGTACGTGCTGGCACCGGGCGTCTATCCGCCCATTGCCGGGATCGACAAGGCCAGGGTCATCCCGATCCGGGAGCTCTCCGACGACGAGATCAAGAAGTGGGGGGCGGAGTTCAAGAAGATCTTCGCGAAGTGACAATGTCATTCTTGCGGAGGCGGGAATCCATGCGGAGACCGGATGCCCGGTCAGGCCGGGAATGACGACGGCATTTGCAAAGTTCCCCCTTTTATAAACGGGGAGGTTTGGGAAGGACCCTTTTTCGAAAGGGGGAAGCAGGAGCAATCGTCCAAGGCGTATTCATGGAAATCCGCGTAAGGAACGTCAGCAAATTCTACTACTCCGAGGGCAAGCGGATCGAGGCGCTGGTCGACGTGAACCTCGTGATCCCGTCGAACCGTATCTTCACCCTGCTGGGGCCCAGCGGCTGCGGAAAGACGACGCTGCTGCGCTGCATCGTGGGCCTCGAGTCGCCCGACTCGGGCGAGATCGCCATCGGCGACGAAGTCGTCTTCTCTGCCGAAAAGGGCATCTTCGTGCCGCCCGACCGGCGGGGGCTGGGTATGGTGTTTCAGACCTATGCCATCTGGCCCCACATGAACGTCTTTGACAACGTGGCCTACCCCCTGCAGGCCCGCAACGAGCGGCAGGAGGAGATCGCCCGCAAGGTCGCCAGGGCCCTGCACTTCGTCCAGCTCGACGGCTTCGAGAAGCGGCCGGCCACGAAGCTTTCCGGCGGCCAGCAGCAGCGAGTCGCCCTGGCGCGGGCCCTTGTCGCCGAGCCGAAGGTGATCCTCTTCGACGAGCCCCTGAGCAACCTCGACGCCAAGCTGCGCGAGGAGACGCGCAAGGAGCTGCGCCGTTTCCTCACGGAGCTGCGCATCACCGCCGTCTACGTCACCCACGACCAGATCGAGGCCCTCGCGCTCTCGGACGACATCGCGGTCATGCGAAACGGACGCATCGTGGAGACGGGTACACCGCGCGAGATCTACTTCGATTCCGACCGGCAGTTCGTGGCCGACTTCATCGGGCACGCGAACTTCATCCCCGGCACGGTCGCGGCCACGGGTGAATCCGGCACGAGGGTCGACTCCGCCATCGGCCCCATCGCCTGCGCGAAGAAGACGGGCGCGGCGCCGGGGCAGGCGGTCACCGTCTGCATCCGTCCCGAATTCATCCACGTGCACACGGATGGCCGCGGCGACGGGGAGAACGTCTTCCGCGGGAAGGTTGAATCGCTGGTCTTCGTCGGCGATGCCTGCGAGGGGGAGATCCGCATCGGCGAGACCGTGCTCCTCTTCCGGATCGACCCGACGGCGGCCGTCCGCGAGGGCGAGGAGATCGCCCTGCAGTTCGACCCGCGTCACTGTACGATCCTCATGAGCTGAACGGCGGGACTGCCATGCAGAAGACTTCAGCGGCACTGACGCCGGGTCTCATCGCAATTGTCGGGTTCCTCACGCTCTGCCCCGTCGTCATGCTCATCCTGGGGAGCTTCAGCGGCGAGCTGGGCGCCTTCGGCGCCTTCACGCTGGACAAGTACGTCGCGGCCTACACGGACCCGGCCTTCGCGGAGATCCTCGTCAGCACGGTGATCTTCACCCTGGGCTCGGCCCTCGTGGCCACGGGGCTTGCCCTCTTTCTCGCCTATCTCAACACGCGGACCAACATCCCCGGCAAGTTCATGTTCGGCGTCATCTCGCTCATCCCGATGATGGTGCCGCACATCCTGTTCGCCGTCAGCTGGGTGCTCCTGCTTAACCCCTCGAACGGGATGATCAATCTCTTCCTGCGGCAGCTGGGCCTCGAGGGGGCGGCGCTCAACATCTACTCGCTCACGGGCATGATCCTCGTCGAGGGACTGCTCGACCTGCCCATCGCCTACCTCGTCATCGCGCCGGCCATGTCGGCCTTCGACGTGGCCCTCGAGGAATCCTCGCGGGTCTGCGGGGCCTCGAACGCGCGCACGCTGTTTCGCGTGACCCTGCCCGTCCTGCGGCCGGCGATCCTCGCGGCCCTCACCCTCGTCATCGTCCGGAGCCTCGCCTCCTTCGCCGTGCCGTCGGTCATCGGCATGCCGGGGCGGATCTACGTGCTGGCCACCCACATCTACAGCATCGTCGCCACGGGCTATGCCGCCGACTACGGGATGGCGGCGGCGGTGGGCATGAGCGCCCTGGCGGCCTCGATCACGCTTATCGTGCTGTACCGGCGCCTCACCCGGGAGGGCGAGAAGTACGTGACCATCTCGAGCCGGGGCTACCGGCCCAGCGTGATCGACCTCAAGGGCGCCCGGTACCCGCTCTTCGCGGTCGTGGCCCTCATCTCATTCGTGCTCATCGTCCTGCCGATCCTCGTGCTCTTCTACACGTCGCTCGTGCCCTACGTGATGACGCCCGGCGCGAAGGCATTCGCGGCGATGAGCTGGAGGCACTGGGTCACGGTCCTCAAGGACCCCGTCTCGCTGCTCGCGCTGAAGAACAGCCTCTTCCTCGGCGTCGGCGGGGCCACGCTGGGGATCCTCCTGTCCTTCTTCGTCGCCTGTGTCATCGTCAAGGTGCGGACGAAGGCCTCGGGCCTGCTCGAGTCGCTGAGCTTCCTGTCCTTCTCCTTCCCGGGGATCGTCGTGGGCATCGGGTTCATGTGGTTCTTCGTGCAGACGCCGCTGTACTCGACGATCTGGGCCCTGCTCATCGGCTACATCGCCACGTACCTGCCGTATGGTCTCAGGCCGCTGACGAGCGCCTTCGTCCAGATTCACAGCCACCTTGAGGAGTCCTCGCGGGTCTGCGGCGGAGGCCCGCTGTACACCATGCGCCGGATCGTCCTCCCGCTGCTCGTCCCGGGGATCGCCTCGGGGTGGATCCTGATGGCCACCATGTTCGTCCGCGAGCTGAGCCTCTCCGTCGTCCTGTCCCGGCCCGGCACGGAGGTGCTGGCCGTGCAGATCCTGCGCTTTGCCGAGGACGGGCTGTGGGGGCGGCTCTCGGCCCTGGGGATCCTCATGATCTTCATCTCCACGGCCCTGGTCGTCATTGCCGACGGGATCGCGAAGAGGCTCTCGAGAAGGGGCTGAAAAAGGGGATGTCCCCTTTTCAGCCCCTCCGACCATTCCTCACTGGAAGATCTTCGGCACGCCGAGAACCTTGATGGGGTCCTCATCCGGCTTGAGGCCCATGAGCTTCACCAGTTCGGGGCGGATCTTCTCCCAATCCTGCCTGGCCAGCGCCTTTCCCTTTTCCGTCTTGGCCTCCTCGTAGAGCCGGAAGAACACGTAGTAAACGATGTGCCCCTCCTCCTTCGTGTCCTTGGCCTTCCAGCGCTTCTTGGCAAGCTCGCGCCACTTGCTCCCGTCGGGAACCACCGACCCGTAGACGAACTGGGAGATCAGGTCGGCATCGTGGGCGATCCTGGCGCTCTCGTTTTCCGGCTCGGGGAAAACGGCCTGCCAGGCGCCCTTGCGGCCCGCCGCCTGGTCCACGGAATCCCGGAAATACCAGTACCCGGTGGAGTGCTCGATGATGGTCACCTGCATCATCTCGATGTCCTTCTCGGAGAATCCACCCGCCTTGCGGGCGATCTCTCCGGCCGTGAGGGCGCCCGTGATGTGGTGGATCAGGGCGAGATTGCCGCCGACCTTCGGGCTTTTCAGCAGCGCCTCGTCGCCCCAGAAGCCGGGGGATGGCTTGAAGTACCCTGCCTTCTTGAGCTTCGCGACCATCTCCGAGCACTTGCGGAACACCTCGGGGTCGGTCAGGACGGCCCCCTTGTCCTCCTTGCTGATGTTGTGGAGGATGTCCGCCGCGATGGCCAGCTTCCGTTCCTGTTTCGCCAGCGGCCGGGCCATCTCGGAGGCCAGGGCCGAGCACACCCGGTTGTGCAGGATGTCGCCCCCGGGCTCCTTCAACTGCTGGATCGCCGTGGCGATCATCACGTCCATGAGGCCCTGCAGCTCCGGGAACTCCTTCAGGTATGCCTTCTCCCAGGCCAGGTAGGGCTCGGGCAGGGAGTACGTGTCCTGGGATGCCGCGGCCGCCATCCCCGCCGCCCCGATGATGAATGACAGCGCGATCAGAACGACGATCCTTTTCTTCCTGTTCATTTGCCTGCTCCTCCTCTCGTATTCGTTTCTCTCCGGTTCTCTGTTTCTCAATACCGTGAAATATCGGTGTTTTTCACCTGCAACCTTCTCCCGGTCAGGCCGGGGTCCGGGCTGTAAACCGAATGCCCGGCCATCCGTTTTACCAGGCAACGGAAGGATTCGATAGCGGGGTCACACAGGGACAACAGGAAAGATACCACACAAGGAAAAGGAACCGAACATGAAACGCATTCTGTCAGCCATTGCAATCACCCTCGTTGCCGCGACGGCGGCGCAAGCTGCCGACGTCGGCGTATCCGTCAGCATCGGCCA
>MVQS01000208.1 GCA_002067855.1 Syntrophaceae bacterium PtaB.Bin038 | reverse complement strand
CGGCCATCGACGCCTTCCGGTCCTACATCCGGCAGTTCGCCGGCGGGCCCCGGTCGAAGGCCTGCTTCTACTGGATCGCCGAATGCCACAGCCAGATGCAGGACCCGCAGAAGGCCGACGAGGCCTTCGGGGAAGCCGTCCGGCGCTGGCCGGACTACCGGGACATCCCGCGGGAGACCCTCGTGAGCCTCGGCTTCCATCACTTCCAGCAGGGCGCCTTCGACGACGTCATCGGGGTGTTTTCGTACTACGTCAACCTCTACCCGCAGGACCCCTTCCGCAAGGAGATGAGCTACCTGATCGCCCGCTCGCTCACCGAGATGCGTCAGTACGAATCGGCGCTCCGGGCGTTCAGCGCCGTCATCGAGAAGTACCCCGACACCAAGGAGGCCGTGGAGAGCGCCGTCATCATGGCCAACATCGGGGTCAAGACGCCGGGGCTCAAGCTCCCCGCCCTCATGGCCGGCGCCGAGCATTACCGGGACCCCGTGGCGACGTATGACAGGGTGCTGGAGAGGGACCTCCCGAGCCTGGAGCTGACCGAGCGGATCCTGTTCCAGAAGGCCTATGCCCTGTACCAGAGAAAGCAGTACCGCGACGCGTTCCGGGCCGGCTTCACGCAGCTGAGGCGCTTCCCGAACGGCGGCTGCCGGGACGCGGGGCTTCAGATCCTGAAGGCGAGCACGGAGCTGCTGGTCCACGAGGACTACGCCGGGGGGGATTACCTGCGCGTGGCCGATACCTTCCTGTCGGCCTACGAGGGCGCCTGGGTGAAGTCCTTGGATTTCGAGACCGGGCACCGGATCGCAGACAGCCTGCGGCGGGTCGGCCTGTACCGCGAGGCGCGACGCGTCGTCGACCACCTCCTCATGACCGAGAGGGACGGCCGGAACCGCAATGCGCTGCTGATGATCGCGGCGGACGTGAGCTACCGCGAACGGCACGACGACGAGGCGGAGCGGCTCTTGACGGAACTCTCCCGCCAGGCGGCGATGCTCGACCCGGAGGATCGCCGGGCCCTGCAGAGGCTCCGGGGGGACCTCTACCTGCGCAAGGGGCAGTACCCGAAGGCGGCGGCATCCTACGCGGAAATCGCGGGCGAGGGGGCGGGCGATGAAGCCGCCCTGCACCGCAGCTACGGCGTCGCCCTGCGCTTCAGCGATGCCTGCCCGTCGGCGCTGCAGCAGTTCGAGCTGGCCGTCCGCCGGTCCGCGAAGGACAAGGCCGCCGACGGCCGGGTCCTGCAGGATGCGCTGGTCGGCTCCGGGGACTGCTACCTGCTGAACCGGAAATACGCCGAGGCCGTCGCCGCCTACAAGCAGGCCGTCGAGAGCGCCCGGGGCGGTTCGCAGGACCCCTGGACCCTCTACCACCTCGGGAAGGGGTACGTGGAGATGAAGAACCTCACCGAGGCCAACCGGGTCTTCTCGGAGCTGAAAGTCCGCACCGGTGACGACTTCTGGAACAAGACGATCGACTACACCCTCTCGGAGGCCGCGTGGACGGAGAAATACCGGAAGTACCTTCCGACGAAGTAGGGGCCATGCTGAACGAAAACGCACAGCGGCCGGACCGGCCGTCGGGGGCGGCAATCGGCGGGATCGACGTCCTGCAGAGATCCTTCGAGAGCTTCAACTCGGCGACCCGGAGACTCCAGGAGGCCTTCCGGAGCCTCGAGGTGAAGTTCGAAAGCCTCAACCGCGAGCTGGAGGAGAAGAACCGGCGCCTCGAGGCCCTCCTCGCCGAGAAGGAGGAGGTGCGCAACTATCTCGAGACCATCCTGGAGAGTCTCACGACGGGCGTCATCGTCACGGACCTCCGGGGCCGCGTCACGATGATGAACGGCTGTGCCGGGCGTCTCACCGGGTTGCGCCCCGGGGCGGCGCTGCCCGGAGAGTTCCGGGGCCGGCGCCGGGTCCGCCTGGGCGAGAACATCCTCGAGGTCCTCACGTCCGCGGTGAAGGCCCGGGACGGCGGGGACCTGGGAACGGTGCACATCCTGCTCGACGTCACGCGCGTGGAGAAGCTCGAGGAGATGGCCAAGCGCAGCGAGAAATTCGCGGCCATGGGGGAAATGGCGGCCAACATCGCCCACGAGGTCCGCAACCCCCTGGGGAGTATCGCCCTGTCGGCATCGCTGCTCCTGAAAGGAACGGCCGACCAGAAGAGCCGCGACCGCGCCGCCCGGATCCTCCACTCCGTGCGCAGCGTGGACAACAAGATCGCCAATCTGCTGCTCTTCACCCGCAAGCCGGAGCCGCAATTCCGCACCCTGCGCATCCATGACATCCTGCGGGACATCCTGCGCTTCTCGGGGGAGATCCTCGAGAAGGAGGACATCCGGCTCCGCGTGCGGCTGGCCGACGGCGAGCCCGTGGTGCGCGCCGACGGGGAGCTCCTGAAGCAGGTGTTCCTCAACGTCATCCTCAACGCCGTCCAGGCCATGCGGGGGGGCGGCGAACTGGTCTTCGAGACCCGCCTGCACTGCGACCCGGCGCTCACGCCGGGCATGGAGAGGAGCATCGAGCTGCGCTTTGCCGACACGGGGCCGGGAATCCCCGAGGAGGACCGGAAGCGGATCTTCGACCCCTTCTTCAGCACGCGCGAAGGCGGCAGCGGCCTGGGACTTGCCATCGTGCACAACATCATCGACCTTCACCGCGGC
>MVQS01000207.1 GCA_002067855.1 Syntrophaceae bacterium PtaB.Bin038 | reverse complement strand
CTCGATGCCCAGCGCGCGGCACAGGGACAGCACGTCGTCGCCCAGGGTGAGATTCAGGTTGTTCTCGTGGTAGTATCGGCCCAGCAGCAGATTGGTCCTCAGCGTCCGGTTCCCGATCAGCGCGGCGTCGGTGCCGAGATAGCCGATTCTCCTGCGGACCGAGAGCAGCCTGCGGCGCCTCGAAAAATTCAATTCCTCCCCGTTGAACAGGTAGCTCCCCTCCTCGGGCGGCTCCAGGGTCGCCAGGGCCCTCATGAAGAGGTGCGCGTCGTCGATCCGGTCGGCGTGCAGGCTGTAGGCATCGCCGTGCGAGAGCGTGAAGGAGAACTTCTCCAGCCCCTTCCCGCGTTCCGTGGGGCGATGCGCATAGTCCCTGAGTTCGATGATCGCCATGTCCACCCTACAGGAAGAAGGCGGCAAAGAGCGCGAAATTCACCGCCAGGCAGTAAAAGAGGCATGCCACGGCCCCCCTCGACGTCGCCACGGGGACCTCCGTGATGCCCCTCCGGACCGCCAGGCCGTAGTGCAGCGAGATCACGGTGATGCCCGCGCCGAAAAAGAGGGCCTTCAGCGCCACCACGGCGATGTCGAGGGCCTCGATCGCCTTCCCGATCTGCGCGAGGAAATTCTGCAGGGGCAGGGTCGTCAGCGCCCAGGCGATGGCGTACCCCCCGAGCACGGAGGTGATGCAGAAGATGGTGATCAGGCAGAACAGCGACACGGTGACGCCGATCATGCGGGGCACGCAGAGGATGTCCAGGGGGTCCACCCCCTGGAGCTCCAGGGCCTCGATCTCGCGGAGGACCTTCATGTAGCCCGTCTCGATCGTCACCGCCGTGGCGGAGCGCAGGATCACGACGAGAGCCGTGACGAGGGGGCCGAATTCCCGGATCAGGAGGGCCACGGTGACCCTGCCCAGGTCGTGCTGGGCGGAGATGCCGGAGAACTGGAGAATCATCATGCTGCCGAGCAGCAGCGAGATGGGGATCACGATCCACAGCGCCTCGACGGCCGTGAAGTAGACCTGCTCGACGACGATGCGGAGCCGGAGCCTTCGGCCGGCCCGGGGGTTGACGACGATCTGGCGCAGGATCCGGTAGAACAGCGCGGACTGGTCCGCGTAGCGGTTCAACCTTTCCACGGTCTGCCTGCCGAGCTGCCCCACGTAGTCCCGCACCGAAACGGCCTCCCGAAAACGCTGCCCCGCGCGTAAGTACGGCAAAACTTTAAACGATACGCCCGGGTTCGTCAATCGGGAAGTCGCGCCGGACCCCGGTGGAGCCCCTTCCCCGCGTGCGGGACAGGGCCCGGAATCGGAAAAGGCCCGGCGGGCCGGGCCTTTCGCATCCCCCTCAGGGCTCGAGGATGTACCGGACGACGAGATCCCCCACCTCCCGCGTGCCGTAGCCCATCTTCCCGGCATCCATGCTCTTGAGGTCGTTGGCGATGACCTTCTTCACGGCGTCGAGAAGGACGCCGGCGGCGGTCGTTTCGCCGAGGAACTCGAGCATCATCTGCACGGAGCAGATCGCCGCCAGCGGGTTGATCTTGTTCGTGCCGGCGTACTTCGGGGCCGAGCCGCCGATGGGCTCGAAGATCGCCGTCCGGCCGGGGTCGGGGTTGATGTTGCCCCCCGCGGCAATCCCCATGCCGCCCTGGATCATCGCCCCCAGGTCGGTGATGATGTCGCCGAACATGTTGTCCGTCACGATGACGTCGAAGAACTCGGGGTTTTTCACCATCCACATGCACGTCGCGTCCACGTGGGCGTAATCGGTCGTCACGTCCGGGTACTCCTTCGCCACCTCGTAGTAGACCCTCTCCCAGAGGTTCCACGCGTAGGTCAGGACGTTGGTCTTGCCGCAGAGGGTGAGCTTCTTCCGCCGGTTGCGCCGGCGGCAGTACTCGAAGGCGTAGCGGATGCAGCGCTCGACCCCCTTTCGGGTGTTCACCGACTCCTGCACGGCCACCTCTCCCGCCGTGCCCCTGCGGAGGAACCCGCCGCTGCCGGCGTAGAGGCCCTCCGTGTTCTCCCGCACGACGACGAAGTCGATGTCCTCCGGCCTCTTGTCCTTGAGAGGCGTGTAGACCCCGGGCAGCAGGACCACGGGCCTGAGATTGATGTAGAGGTCGAGCTCGAAGCGCATCTTCAGCAGGATTTCCGTCTCGAGGATGCCGGGCCGCACGCCGGGGTGGCCGATGGCGCCGAGCAGCGAGGCGTCCATGTCGCGAAGCTCCGTCAGGACGGAGTCCGGCAGCAGGTCCCCCTTGGCCAGGTATCGCTCCCCGCCGATGTCGTAGTGTGTCAGGTTGAACTCGATCCCCTCGGCGTCCGAAATGGCCTTGAGGGCCTTGAGGGCCTCGGCCACAACCTCGGGCCCCGTGCCGTCGCCGGGCAGCACTCCAATGTTGTAGGTCTTCATGCTTCTTCTCCCGTTTGAATGGTTCGTGATCCCTTCCCTGCTCACCGCCGGGCGAGCTTTTCCTTCCGGATGTACTCCACGAGCCCTCCTTCCCGGATCAGCCGCTCCATGAACGGCGGGATGGGCCTGGCGCCGTAGGATTTCCCGCGGGTCCGGTTTTCGATGCGCCCCGCGACGAGGTCCACGGAGATCCGGTCCCCGTCCCGGATGTCCTCTGCGGCCTCGACGGACTCGAGGAGCGGCAGCCCGATGTTGAAGGCGTTGCGGTAAAAGATCCTCGCGAAGCTCTTCGCGATGACGACCCGGACCCCCGCCGCCTTGATCGCGATGGGGGCATGCTCGCGGGACGAACCGCATCCGAAGTTCCGCCCCCCCACGACGGCGTCGCCCTCCGCGGCGGACGAGGCGAATTCGGGGCGCGCGTCGGCAAAGGCGTGCTTGGCCAGGAGGGCCCCGTCGGAGACGTTGCAGTACCGGGCCGGGATGATGAAATCCGTGTCCACGTCATCGCCGAACTTCCAGACTCGACCTTCATACTTCATTTTGATTCATCTCCTGATAGGAATACGATGTTTCATAATCCTGCAAGGCATTCTCCGGGAGAGAGGGCAAGAGGGTTTGAAGGTGAGAAGGTCGGAGAAGCATGCAGCATGAATCTGGCCGCCGACTCATCCAACGTTCTTACCCTCTCACCTTCTTACCTTCTGCAGTGGGACCGATGCGCCCACGGTCAACAGCCGTTCACAACTCATCCGGCGAGCCGATCCTGCCCAGCACGGCCGACGCCGCCGCGATGGCGGGGTTGCAGAGAAAGACCTCGCTCTTCGGGTGACCCATGCGGCCCACGAAGTTGCGGTTCGTCGTGGCCAGGGCGCGCTCGCCCGAGGCGAGGATGCCCATGTGGCCGCCGAGGCAGGGCCCGCAGCAGGGCGGCCCGACGACGGCGCCGGCCTCGAGGAAGGTCTCGACGAGCCCCTCCTTCGTCGCCTCCTTCAGGATGGTCGGGGACGCCGGGATGACGATCAGGCGCAGGCCCTTCGCCTTTTTGCGTCCCTTGAGGATCCTCGCCGCGTCGCGCAGGTCCTCGAGCCAGCCGTTGGTGCAGGACCCGATGAAGACCTGGTCCAGGGTGATGCTCTTCGCCTCCGACACGGGGCGCACGTTGGCGGGCGACGGCGGGAACGCGATCTGCGGCTCCAGGGCGCTCACGTCGATCGTGATGGTCCTTTCGTACCTTGCATCGCGATCGCTCGCGAGGAAAAGGGGTTCCCACTTCGCCCGGCCCTCCACCCAGGCCTTCGTCGTCTCGTCGGGCACGATGATGCCGTTTTTCGCCCCCGCCTCGATGGCCATGTTCGCCATGGTGAACCGGTGCGGCATGGGGAGCCCGGCGACGACGTCCCCGCAGAACTCCAGCGCGGCGTAGAGCGCCCCCTCGACGCCGATCTCGCCGATGAGCCGCAGGATCAGGTCCTTGCCGCCCACGGCCGGCCGCAGGGTCCCCGTGTACTCGACGCGGATCGTCGGGGGAACGCGCAGCCAGGTCTCGCCCGTGGCCATCACGGCGGCGAAGTCGGTGCTGCCCACGCCGGTGGAGAAGGCCCCCAGGGCCCCGTAGGCGCAGGTGTGGCTGTCGGCCCCGATGACGAGCTGGCCGGGCACGACGAGCCCCTGCTCGGGCAAAAGCACATGGCCGATGCCGGCCTCCCCGACCTCGTAGTAGAACTCGAGGTCCTGCTCCCGGGCGAACTCTCGCATGAGCTTGGCCTGCTCGGCCGAAGGGATGTCCTTGTTCGGCACGAAGTGGTCGGCCACGAGGGCGACCCGCCTGCGGTCGAACACCTTCGGGGCGCCGATCTGCCTGAACACCTGGATGGCGATGGGGGCCGTGAAGTCGTGGGCGAAGGCCAGGTCCACCTTCGCCTCGACGAGGTCGCCGGGGGCGACGCTCTCGAGCCCCGCGTGCCGGGCCAGGATCTTTTCCGTAATGGTCATTGGCATAGTCCTTTCTCCACGTGTCACGAATCACCGGTCACTGCTTGACGGGATGTCCCGGAGTGACAGAGCAGGATTCTTCCTGCGAATTGACGGTTTCGGACCGCTCTGACGCTCGTTTCACTGCAGACGCAAAGACTCGCCCTCTGGGCTCGAACAGTTTGCGCTGCGGACGTTCCACTTCGCGATGAGCGGTACCCCGAAACGCGTCAACCTTCGCCATCCGGAATCCCGCTCTACCGCTTATCAAAACAGCCGGCACCGGGGCAACAAACCGTCAAGCGACGGCCTTGCGTGCTTCCTTTCCGTTCCGGTTCAGCC
>MVQS01000206.1 GCA_002067855.1 Syntrophaceae bacterium PtaB.Bin038 | reverse complement strand
CCTCACGGCGATGATCTTCATGGTGGCCACGAGGTCCCGGATCTCCTGGCTCGGCGGCGTGTAGCTCCGGCCGTAGCCCGGGGTGTACTTCACGAGGGGCCGCTTGTAGGGGATCCCCGATTCCTGCGCGTAGCCGACGGCGTGCCCGATGCCCGAGTCGGGGATGCCCGTGACGAAATCCGCCCTCACCCGGTCCTTGCGCGCCAGGGCCCTCCCGCAGCGTTCGCGGGCGATCTCGACCGACTTTCCCTCGTAGGTCGAGGACGGCTCTCCGGTGTAGATCCACAGGAAGGCGCAGACTTTCTTCTCGGCCAGGGGCGGCCGCAGCTGCCGGATCCCCGACCGGCTGAGCCTCAGGATCTCCCCCGGGCCCGGGTACAGGATCACTTCGTAGCCAAGGTTCTGCAGCGAACTGGCCTCGGTGGCGACGACGTACTCCCCCTTCTTCCCGGTCCCGCCGACAACCAGCGGGAAGCGTCCGTAGAGGTCCCGGGCGGCGTAGATCCCGTCCTCCTTCAGGATCAGCAGGCACAGGGATCCCTCGATGAGTTTCTGCATGTTGACGATGCCGTCGAGCAGGGTCTCGCCGCGGTTGATGAGCCGTGCGACCAGCTCCACGGGATTGACGCCCCCGCCCGCCATCTCGCTGAACGAGACGCCCTGACGCAGGAGCCCCTCGGCCAGGGTGTCCCTGTTCGTGATGAGACCGCTGGCGGCGATGGCGTAGGTGCCGAACTTGGAACGGACGATCAGGGGCTGGGGCGCCACGTTGTTGATGGAGCCGATCCCCATGACCCCGGTCATTTCCCGGTAATCGGCGATGAACTTCGACTTGAACTGCGCCTGGCTGATGCTGTGGATGGTCTGGTAGAACCCCCGGTCGCCGAAAATGGCCATGCCGCCGTTCTCGGTCCCCAGGTGCGAATGGTAGTCGGTCCCGTAGAACAGGACCTTGGAACAGTTCTGATTCGAAACGACCCCGAAAAGGCCCCCCATCTCCCTTCCTTTCCCGATGCGATGCGTGTCGGTCCCCCGCGGAACCGCGTTCTATTCCAGCGATGCGACGGCCCGGGCGATGCGCTTCGTGCCCTCGACGATCAGCGCCATCGACGTCGCGTAGGAGAGCCGGATGCACTCGTCGTTGCCGAAGGCCCCTCCGGCGACGACCGCCACGTTGGCCTCCTCGAGCAGGAACTCGCTGAACTCGTTGGAGTTCGTGATCGCCTTTCCCCTGTGCTTCCTCCCGTAGAGGGCGGCCACCCTCGGGAAGACATAGAAGGCCCCGGCGGGCGTTGCGCAGGTGATGCCGGGGACGGCGTTGAGGGCCGCCACGATCGTGTCGCGCCTTTTCTTGAACTCGGCCACCATCTTCGGGATGAAGGACTGGTCGCCCAGGAGCGCCTCGATCGAGGCCTTCTGCACGATCGACGTCGGGTTCGACGTGCTCTGGCTCTGGATCTCCGTCATGGCCGCGATGACGTTGTCGGGACCCGCGGCGTACCCCATCCGCCATCCCGTCATGGCGTGCGACTTCGACAGGCCGTTGACGACGATCGTTCGCTCCTTCATCTCGCCGCTGACGTTGGCCATGTTGGCGAACCGGAAGCCGTCGTAGACGATCTTCTCGTAGATGTCGTCGCTGATGACGATGATCTCAGTCCCCGCCAGGACCTCCGCGAGGGCCTTCAGCTCGTCGAGGGTGTAGGCCGCGCCCGTCGGGTTCGAGGGGCTGTTGAGGATGAGGGCCTTCGTCCGGGCGGTGATGGCCTTCTTGAGCTTGGCGGGCGTCAGCTTGAAGCCCTCCGCCTCGGCGGCGTCGACGATGACGGGGGTCGCGTCGGCCAGCTGAACGATGTCCGGGTACGAGACCCAGTAGGGTGCCGGGATGATCACCTCGTCGCCCTGTCCGAAGAGCACCTGGGCCATGTTGAAGAGGGTGTGCTTCGCCCCCGTGGACACCACGATCTGGGAGCGCTTGTACTCGAGGCCGTTGTCCCTGCGGAGTTTCGTGATGACGGCGTCCTTGAGCTCGTCGATGCCCCCGACGGGCGTGTACTTCGTGAACCCCTCCTGGATGGCGCGGATCGCCGCGGCCTTGATGTTGTCGGGCGTGTCGAAATCGGGTTCCCCGGCCCCGAAGCCGATGATGTCGCGGCCTTCCTTCTGGAGGGCCTTGGCCTTCATGGTGACCGCCAGCGTCGGCGACGGCCTGAGCACGTTCGTCAGTGGTCCGAGTTTCATGGGTCTATCCCTTTCCGTTGATCGTGGAGTATTTCGCCTGCAGTTTCTGGAGAACGATCTCGGGCACGAGCCCCCGGACCGACCCGCCGTGTGAGGCGGCCTCCTTGATCAGGTTCGAGCTGGTGTAGAACCACTTGTAACCCGTCATCAGGAAGACGGTCTCGATGTCCCGGTTCAGTCGGCGGTTGATGAGCGCCATCTGGAACTCGTACTCGAAATCCGACAGGGCCCGCAGCCCTCGGAGAATGACCTGCGCGCCGTTGTCGCGGACATAGTTGACGAGCAGGCCCGAAAAGCTGTCCACGCGGATCCGAGGGTCGTCGCCGACGACCTGCCGGATCAGCTCCATCCGCTCCTCCACGCTGAAGAGGCCCGATTTGTTCGGGTTGTAGGCGACGAGAACGGTGAGCCTGTCGAAGAAACGCAGGCCCCGCTTGATGATGTCGAGATGCCCGTTGGTGATCGGGTCGAACGACCCGGGATAAACCGCCATCCTCTCCATGCGCCCCTCCCCGTGAGAGATTTCGGATCGCCGTTCCCGTTCGCGGCGCCTTCCGGCCGTCAGGAAGGGTTACGCCCGGCCGGTTCCCCCTCTTCCCCCTCCGGGACGGCCGGAAGGGCCAGGAAGCTCAGCGCCGTGTCGCCGTATCTGCGGCTCTCCGCGACCCGGTACCCCTCCCGCTGCGCGGGAATCCCGTCCCGGATCGAATGCTGAACGACAAACACCCCCCCCGGCGCAAGCAGCCCGAGGGATCGAACCAGGCGAAGGGCCGCGTCGGCCGCTCCTTCCCCGTAGGGCGGGTCGGCGAAAATCACGTCGAAGCGCTCCCCCCGGTGCCCGAGCAGCCGCAGGGCGCGCTCAACGGGGCATTCGATCACCTCAATGTCCCGGACGCCGTTCCCGCACTCTTCGACGGGCATGTTGAGAAACCCGCAGCGCTCGATGTTCGCCCGGATGGCCTGCGCACAGGCGCGGTTGCCCTCCACGAGGATCACCCTCGAGGCCCCCCGGCTTGCGGCTTCGAGCCCGACGCCGCCCGCGCCCGCGAAGAGGTCGAGAAACCGCCGGCCTTCCACCGTCAGGATGTTGAACAGGGATTCCTTCACCCGGTCCGTCGTCGGCCTCAGAACATGAGCCTTCGGCGCAACCAGGGCCCTTCCCTTCGCCTTCCCCGCAATGATGCGCATACGAAACCAGGCATCAGGCATCAGGCATTGGGCATCAGGGTTGAAAAAGAAATCCGTTCCTTTCCCTAACGCCTGGTGCCTGTCGCCTCGTGCCTGCTATTTCAGATACTCCCTCGCGTAGATCTCGGCGATCTGGATGGCGTTGAGGGCCGCGCCCTTGCGCAGGTTGTCCGAGACGATCCACAGGTTGATCCCGTTGGGGATCGACTCGTCCTCCCGGATCCGTCCCACGTAGGTGGCGTCCTTGCCGGCGGCGTTGATCGCCAGGGGATACTCGCGCTTGGCGGGGTCGTCGACGACGACGACGCCGGGCGCCTTCCGGAGGAGTTCGCGCACCTCGGCCGCGGTGATCTTCTTTTCCGTCTCGATGTTCACCGACTCCGAGTGGGCCCGCAGGACGGGCACGCGCACCGTCGTCGCCGTGACGGCGATGGACTCGTCGCCGAAGATCTTCTTGGTTTCCCAGACCATCTTCATCTCTTCCTTCGTGTAGCCGTTCTCGAGGAAGATGTCGATCTGGGGCAGGCAGTTGAATGCGATCTGGTAGGGGTAGACCTTCGCCACGGGCTCCTTGAAGCTCAGCAGCGCCCGCGTCTGGTCGATGAGCTCGTCCATCGCCTTCTTCCCCGTCCCCGAGACGGACTGGTAGGTGGAGACGACGATGCGCTTGATGCGCACCGCGTCGTGGATGGGCTTCAGGGCCACCACCATCTGGATCGTGGAGCAGTTGGGGTTGGCGATGATCCGGCGGTTCTTGTAGTCGGCGATCTTCCCGGGGTTCACCTCGGGGACCACGAGGGGGATGTCCGGCTCGTAGCGGAAGGCCGCCGTGTTGTCGATGACCACGCAACCGGCCTTCGCCGCGAACGGTGCGAATCTCTGGCTGATGCTCCCCCCGGCGGAGAAGAGCCCGATCTCGATGCCCTCGAAGGAATCCTCCTTCAGCACCTGAACCGGGTAGGCCTTGCCCTTGAACTCGAGCTCCTTCCCGATCGATCGCTCCGAGGCCAGCAGCCTCAGTTCGCCCACGGGAAAGTCCCGCTCTTCGAGAATGCTGATCATTTCGTTTCCGACGGCGCCGGTGGCGCCGACGACGGCAACACGGTACGTTCTCATGGAATCCAACCCCTCCTGCGTTTATAGGCCCGGAGCCCTGTCGCTCCCGTCGGTGCGGGATCCGCTCACGGCGCAGACTCCGATTTCGTTTCCCTCTTGATCTCACCCGCGCCCGTCGGCTCCCCCTTCACCGACCCGAAGAGGCGCCTCACCGTCCTCAGAACCCACCAGATCGGCCCCGAGGCGGCGTAGCTCACGGCGAAGGTAAAGATCATGACCTGCGGTTCCGCCAGGACGATGATCATGAGGATGACCGCCAGCACGACCGTCATGAAGGGCTCCCGGGTGAGGAAGTGCAGGTCCTTGAAGCTGTAGAACTTGATGCTGCTCACCATCAGGAGTGACAGCGAGATTATCCCGACCAGGATCCCCACGTGCGGGAACGTCCCCTCCCCTCCCAGGTAGAAGTACAGGAGCACCGTCGAGGCCACGACGATGGCCGCCGCGGGGATCGCGAGGCCGTTGAAATACCGGCTGTCGATCACGCCGATCTGCACGTTGAACCGCGCGAGCCGCAGGGCCCCGCAGGTCGTGAACAGCGCCGCGGCCAGCCAGCCCCACTTCCCGAAGGCGCTCAGCGACCAGGTGTAGGCCAGGACGGACGGCGCCACGCCGAAGGCCACCAGGTCCGACAGCGAGTCGTACTCGACGCCGAACCTCGAGGTGGTGTGGGTCATGCGGGCGATCCTCCCGTCGAGCCCGTCGAGGATGAGGGAAATCGGGATCGCGACGGCCGCGTGGACGTACTGTCCCTGGATCGAGGCGAAGATCGCGTAGACGCCCGCGAAGAGGCTCGCCGTCGTGAAGAGGTTGGGCAGGATGTAGATGCCCTTCTTCATCCGGTCCTTCTGGAAGAACTTGTCTCTCCGGAGGAAGCGCTCTCGTTTGAAGTTCTTGCTCATCACAGAACCCCCAGCGGTGTTTCCCCGGCGCGCACCTTCTGGCCCGCCTGCACGAGGATTTTCGAATCGAGCGGCAGGACGACCTCGAGCCGCGAGCCGAAGCAGATCAGCCCGAAGCGCTCCCCCCTGACGACCTCCATGCCTTCCCCGATCCAGCAGACGATCCGGCGAGCGATGAGCCCCGCGATCTGGATGGTGAGGAACGCCTTCCCTTCCGCCGTCCGAATCAGGACGGTATTCCTCTCGTTGTCCGCCGAGGCCTTGTCGAGGTCGGCCGAAAGGAACTTACCGGCGTGATACTCGATCTTCTCCACGCGACCGCTGTAGGGGACGCGGTTGACGTGCACGTTGAAGACGTTCATGAAGATGCTGACCTTGCGGTGAGGCCCCTGCAGCAGGCCGTCGGCGTGCACCTCCTCGATCTTCAGGACCTTCCCGTCGGCCGGGGAGACGACCAGCCCCTTCTCGTCCGGCGTCGCCCTCTCGGGGTTGCGGAAGAAAAAGGCGACGAACAGCATGGCCGCGAAGACCGCCGCGGCGGCGCCCTTGAACCCCATCCAGACGAGGGCGAGCGCCGCGAGCCCGAGCGCGAACATGAACGGGAACGCTTCCCGCGCGATAGATCCGTCGTGGCGGTCCTTCACCGTGTCGACCCCTCGCTGCCGATGCGATCAGGCACTCTGCCTGTACTTCGACAGGATCGCGTAGATTCGGTCCTTGCTGGCCAGTTTCAGCTTCTGCAGCTTCTTCTTCTCGATCTGTTCCTCCGGCGTGAGGTAGATCCGCTTGTTGAAATCCTCCAGGGCGGCCTCCAGTTTCCGATGATCCTCGACGTATCGTCTCAGCTCGCCGTCCTGCTGGATGTATCGTTCGATGAGCAGCTCGTCGGTTCGTTCCATCCCGGTCTCCCTGTCCTGCGAAAGAGTCCTGTATATATCACAAACCCCCGCCGGCCTTAAGCGAAAATTGGTTCCTCGCTGTTTCAAGTGGGTAACCTGAAGTCCAGTTTGCCGCTGATGAGATAGATCATCGTGATGAAGTTCTTAACGGTGCGGTACCCCCGGGCTCTGGCCTTGGCAGCCTGGATCATGCTGTTGATGCCTTCGAGGATGCCGTTGTTGACCAGAGACTGGAACCAGTTGAGGATGCCTTGCCAGTGTTTC
>MVQS01000205.1 GCA_002067855.1 Syntrophaceae bacterium PtaB.Bin038 | reverse complement strand
GTAGGTCGTCTCAAAGAAGGAATTGTACATCATCGCGATGCACAGCAGCGCCGGGGCGATGAAGGCGACGTAGGGGACCGCCGCCCCCCGCCAGCCCACCTCCCCGACGAGCGCGCTGAGGCCGTAGCCGAAGGCGAGGATGTACAGCAGCGGCTCCAGCAGCGGGGGCAGGAAGCTCACCCGCCAGGTCTTGCGGTAGACCTGGACGTTGCGGCGCCAGACGCGCAGACAGCGGTGGGAGATGCGGAGGCCGGGCGGCACGTTCATTCCCGCAGTTCCCTCCCCGTGAGCTTCAGGAACACGTCCTCCAGGGTGGCCGTCCGCAGGATGCATCCGTCCCGGCCGCAATGCTCGCTCACCTCGCGGTAGAGCCGGTCCCGCTCGTCGCAGTACAGGATGATGCGGTGACCCAGGTCGTCGTGCCGAAGCCCGCGGTCGCGCACGAAGGCGCGCAGCTCCTCGCCGGGCTCGACGACCTCGATGATGTCTTTCCCCGCGTGCTCCCGGATGAGCTCCCGGGGCCTTCCCTCGACGAGGATCCTGCCGTGGTCCATGATGATGAGCCGGTCGCAGAGCCGCGAGGCCTCCTCCATGTAGTGCGTCGTCAGCAGGATGGAGATGCCTTGCTCCCGCAGACCCTCGAGTCGCTCCCAGAGCTGGTGGCGCTACTGGGGGTCGAGGCCCGTCGTGGGCTCGTCGAGGATCAGCAGGTCGGGTTCGTTGATCAGGGCCCGGGCGAGCACCAGGCGCCGCATGAGGCCCCCCGAGAGCTCGGGGACGGCCGTGTCCCTCCGGTTCTCGAGGGCGATGAACCGCAGCAGCTCGAGGGCGCGCCCGGCGGCCTTCGGGGCGGCGATGTCGAAGTAGGACGCGTAGACCTCGAGGTTCTGCAGGACCGACAGCTCGGGGTCGAGGTTGTTGTCCTGCTGGCAGACGCCGATGCGGTACTTGACCCTGCGGAGCGAGCGGCGGCGGGTGACGTCTTCGCCGAGCACGCGCAGGGTGCCGCCGGACAGGGGGGAGAATCCGTAGATCATCCGGATCGTCGAGGTCTTGCCGGCTCCGTTGGGCCCGAGGATGCCGAAACACTCCCCCCGCCGGGCCCGGAAGGTGATCCCGTCGACGGCGGTGAAGGCGCCGAAGGTCTTTCGCAGGTTCTCGGCCTCGATGACGTAATCCATTCTTACTCATCCGACGTTCAGAAGTTGAGAAGCCGGGAAGCTCGGAAGGCTTGTCCGGACTTCATGCCTTCCCGGGTTCACAGATCCGGGGCGCTGTGACGGGGAAAGCCTATCACGTTTTCGGCGGGAAGGCATACCGGATGTTGACCGGCTTGCGCCCGGCCGGGCGAAGGTAGGTGACGGCCGGCTTGCCCATGGCGATGACGGCGTGGACGGCCTCGTCGGCCGGGATGCCCAGGGCGCGCCGGATGGAGGGGTCGCGGCGCATGGCCTCCACGGCAAACCCGATGAGGCAGGTCCCGACGCCCATGGCGTGAGCGGCCAGCGCGATGTTCTGCGCCGCCAGCAGCGCGTCCTCCCGCGGGCAGGACGCGCCGGGCCGCGTCGCGATGACGATCGCCGACGTGGCGCCGTGGAACAGCCGGTCGCGGCCCGTCTCGTCGAACTCCCGGAGGGCGTCCCGGACCGTGTCGTGGTAGCGCCGGTAGTAGAACCCCAGCCGGTCCTTCAGGAAGAGCTTCGAGAAGAGTCGTGCGGCGGGGTTTGCGGCCAGGCGGTCCAGGCGCTCGAAGAAGCGGGCCACGAGGCGTCCGAAGGCGAGCAGGGCCCGGCGGTCGGGCACGATCGTGAAGGTCCAGCGCTGGCTGTTGGTCCCCGACGGGGCCATGGCCCCGACCCGGCAGAGGTCCTCGAGGACTGCCCTTGAAACGGGCTCTTCGCTGTAGCAGCGGCAGGAGCGCCGCGAGGCGAGGAGGCGGACGAGTTGGGCGGCGTCGAACTCCCCGAAGGGGAGCCAACGACCGCCCGTTTC
Organism: Syntrophaceae bacterium PtaB.Bin038; assembly: GCA_002067855.1. Classification (GTDB taxonomy): domain Bacteria; phylum Desulfobacterota; class Syntrophia; order Syntrophales; family UBA2192; genus UBA2192. The sequence continues at coordinate 13,063 of MVQS01000205.1, read as the reverse complement.
GACCGTGGCAAGCGCGATGTGATCCGTGCTGACGGACTCGAGGGTGACGGCGCCCGCGGGGCAGACGGCGGCGCAGTGGTCGCAGCCGAAGCAGCCGTCCCGCCGCAGGGTGATCGTCCCGCCTTCCAGGGCGAGGACGTCGGACGGGCAGACATCGAGGCACAGCCCGCAGCCGGTGCACCGGTCCGCATCGAGCGTGGGTCTCGTCCGGTCGTCCATACCCGGCTTTCCGTCCCTCCCGGGCCGTTAGGGCTCCTTCGGGGGCTCCGGGCCGTAGAAGGTCACCTTGGCGTCCTTCATCGACTTCTCGAGGAACGCGTTGAGCCGCTCCTGCTGGATGGACTGGGTGGCCCGGGCCTTGACCTGCTCCTTGACGGATTCGTAAGGCTGCTGCTCGGCGGCCTTGCGCTCTTCCTGCTTGATGATGTGGTAGCCGAATTCCGTCTCGACGACGCCGCTCAGCTCGCCCGGCTTCAGGGCGAAGGCGGCCTGCTCGAACTTCCCCACCATGCTGCCCTGCGTGAAGAACCCCAGGTCTCCGCCCTTGGCCTTGGATCCGGGGTCATCGGAGTTCTCCTGGGCGAGCTTCGCGAAATCCTCGCCCGCCTTGGCCTTCGCCAGGAGTTCCTCGGCCTTCTTCCGGGCCGCCTTCTTCTCGTCCTCCTTCGCGTCGGGCTTGACGGCCACGAGGAGGTGGCGCGCCCTGACCATCTCGGGGTTCTCGAAGTCCTTCTTGTGCGCGTCGTAGTAGGCCTGGTAGTCCTTCTCGGTGAGATGGATCTTGCCGATGATCTCCTTCTGCACGTAGGTCCGCGCCAGGTACTCGTTGCGCATGATCTCGATCTGCTTCTTCACGGCGGGGCTCTTGTCGATGCCTTTCTTGCGGGCCACGTCGGACACGACCATGATGCTGGCGAGGTTCCTCACGAGGACTTCCTCCATCCGGGGGTCGGCCTTGATCATGGCCTGCTGGTTTTCCGGGTAGAGGCCCATGTAGGCCTCGACGTCGCTTCGGGTGATCTCCTTGTTGCCGACCTTCGCAAGCACGTCCTTCTTCGCCTTCTCCGCCGCCAGGGCATGGGCGGAGCACAGGACGAACAAGATCATGACGACTGCAAGAGCGCCTGCCGAAACTTTTTTCATCTTTGTATCTCCTTTGTTGGGGTTGCTTCGAGGCATCGGTCCGCCCGCAGGGGGGCTGCGACCGCCCCACGTTACCACAGGGCATTGAAAACAGAAATTCTTTTTTCGTTCGGGACCCCCGTTTCATGCATGGATCATACCGCGTGGGTCGCGCCCGAACACCGCGAGACACAACGGCGTCTTGTGTGGTAGGTAAGAAGCGGCCGTGAACCAGGCGCTCAACGGCCGAGGGGGAACCATGAAACGGCAAAACGATACCCGGATGCTTCTCTTTCTCATGACGGGGACGGCCTTTTTTTTCCTCGCGGCCGCCGTTCCCCTGTCGGGGGTCGGATTCTTTTTGCTGGCCCAGGCAACCGCCCTGGTCCTCGGGGGGGGAACGCTCGTCTCCCTCTTCAGGCGCTACCACGGGCTGGATCTTTTCTCGGCCGCTTCGATCTACGTCCTCTACGTCCTGATGATCGCCCTGTTTTCGCCGGGGGTGGTGAACACCCTGGCCCGCCACCTGACAAAGTAGAAGGCCGGTCACCGGGGGCGCAACCCGACGGACGAGAAGGCAGGAAGGGGATCTTTTTCCCCCCGATGCCTGCCCTTCCGGCAAGAAGCCCCCATCCCGGATCGGGGGGATGGGGGCTTCCTGTTTTCCGGATGGGCGGGGCCTCAGCGGTTGAACGCCGTGCCCTCGGGAGACACGAGCAGGTCCTCCTTCTGTCCCGCCCCCTTCGCGTCCGTGCCCCGGGGGGAGGCGCCGCCGGCCGTCAGCAGGCGGTCGTTGCGCAGCCTGAGCCGCTTTTCCTCGATCTGATCGACGCCCGAGGCGCTGATCGCGAGCATCCCCGTGTCGAGGCGCTCCACCCAGCCCTTGGATTTCAGGTACCAAAGGTGAAATTCCACCATCTCGTAGGGCTTGCCGATGAGGCGGGCCATCTCGTAATCGCCCAGGCCCGGGCTTTTCGGGTTGCGCCGCCGCTGGACATACAGCAGCGACAGCAGGCTCTCGCGCGTTTCCCGGTCGTCGCCGAAGGCGGTCCCGTCGCCCGCCTCCGAGGCGATCTTCCACTTTCGGTTCCAGTAGTCCTGGTACTTCACGTCGTAACCGGCGCGGGCCTTGGGGTCGGAGAGGATCCCGTGGGCCTCGACGATCCGGCGGAACCGTTCGGGGTCCGCCGACTCCCGGTTGTCGGGGTGGAGTTTCTTGGCCAGGTGCCGGAAGACGCGCTCGACGGTGTCCGTGTCGGCGTTCGGGCTCAACTGCAGCAGCTCGTAGTAATCGACGAATCCGTTTTCGCTCACGAAAATCCCCTTTCCGGGCCTCCCATGACGCTTCTTCGGCCGAGGCGGGAACGCCGCCCGGCCCGTCGTCGCGCACGGCAGCCCGTCGTCATGTGCTGACGGGATGAGAGTGCAGCAAACCATGTGCCAAGAATGAGAAACGCCGGGGAAAGAACCCCTGTCCGACGGCGGGCGGCTAGACGATCGGCTCGCCGTCGTTGATCCGCTCGTAGGCACGGATGTAGGCGGCGATCATGTTCTCGAGACGGTAGCGCTGGCGCGTCTCGCGCATGATCCGCTTGATCTGCGCCTCGCGGACCTCGGGCGGGCGGCGGTGAAAGCGCACGCTGTTCTCGAGGCCGTACCACAGCCCGCGGGCGTCGTAGTCGCGGAACAAGAAGCCGTTTCCCACGTCCTGGGGGGCCCCGGCGATCTTGAGGCGAAGCTCCCGGATCTTGTCGTGGTAGCCCCCCGTGTCGCGGTTGGTCGCCGTGGCGCCGAAGATGTTGCCCACCTGGTCGATCTGGCCGCAGGGCTCGTAGAGCGAGGCGCCGAAGACGTCGCTCGCCGCGGCATAGCCCAGCATGCACAGCTCCTCGCTGAAGGGCTGGTAGGCGATCCGCCCCCCCGAGGCGTAGGCGATGCGCCCCAGGATCTCCACGTGGGTGCGGTCGTTGCCGACGCCGTCGCCCACGATGGCGATCTGGACATCGGGGTGGTCGATCACAAAGGGGCCGGCCACCTGCTCGAGCAGCTCCACGCCCTTCTGCGTGGGGTCGAGGCGGGAGGGCCAGAACAGCAGGATCGCGTCGGGGTCGACGTTCAACCCCATCCGCTTCTGAAACTCGACACGGTTGATGCGCTTGGCCCTCAGGACGTCGTCGTCGGGGCCGTATTTCTCGACGCAGAAATCGCAGCGCTCCGGGTACATGTAGGCGGGGGGCGCGTTGAGGATGGCGATGGCCGTGCCGTGGAAGTACTTGGCCTTCACCTCCGTGCGCACCCCGGGCGGCACGAGGGGCCGGTCCATGAAGTAGTCGTAGACCACCTCCTTGAGAAACTGCTCGCCCACGAAGTTGATCAGCGTCGCGTTCTTGATGGCCGTGGCCTGGCTGTCGATGCACCGCCTGCCGTACTCCTCGGAGTAGTAGAGGTTCTCCGAGAAGTCCTCCATGTCGACGCCGAAGAGCATCTCCAGGGGGATGTGGCCCGTGAAGACGTTGTGGACCGTGTGCAGGACGGGGACGCCCCGGGCCTTCAGGTAGGCGTTGATGATCCCGCCCGCCATCCAGTCGTGGGTGTGGACGATGAGCCTGCCGCCGTGGCGGGCGCTCACGCCCTTGATGACGTTGTTGACGATCTCGCGCTGGAACTCGGCCGCGTTGAGCAGGGGGTTGCCGCCGTAGGCGCTCAACAGGTCGGAGAACACGCCGGAGCTGACGAGGTGGATCTTCTCGGGGTCGATCCTGTAGCGGACCTCCCGCCACTGCTGCGCGCTGAGATTGGACTCCCGCTGGAAGCGCTTCTTGAGGTTCAGAACGGCCAGGTGGACGTCCACGCCGCGCTCCGTCAGGCCCTCGCACAGGGCCGAGATCACCTCGCCCTGCCCGCCGCTCTTGCCGGAGATGTACTTGGCCAGACCCCCCAGGTCCTCGGGGAGACGGCCCGTCTCGGGCGTGACGATGAGAACGGCGGGCCTCTCCTTGCGCGTGAGGATCTCGAAGCGCAAGATGGTGACCGTCAGGATGTCGATCTTGCGCGTCAGGATGTGGACGGCGCTTGCGAGCGACTCGCCGTAGGGGTTTTCGTAGGCGCCCAGGGACGTCTCCCCGCCGATGCGCCGGTGGATGAAGAACAGGTGGTCCGCCGCGGTGAGGTGGCGCCAGTGGGTCAGCAGCTCGCCGCCGGCCTTCCGGGCGATGTCCTCCATCTTCTCGATGTCCCGGAAGAGATCGAGCTGCGCGGGGTCGTCGAGCCACCCGCCCGTCTGCACCGCCATCGCGGCCGGGTCGGCGCCCTCCGGCGCGGGGACGTCGAACACGGGGCAGGCGTCGGCCGGCACGGCCCGGGCCCGTTCCCTCGGCGTGACGACCTCGACGGCCGGGAATCCCGGGAGGGCCTCGGCGAGGCCCCTCCAGAACTCCTGGCCGCCCGGTCCCTGCGCGCCCAGGGTTTCCAGGTTGTAGCCCAGAAGCAGGGTATCCCCGGCGCTCGTTGCCATGCGCTCGAGATACTCCCGTGGCGTGAGGCCCGGGTGCGCGGAACCGGCGCCGAGGGCGTTGCTGAGATCCCGGTCCCTCGGGATCAAGAGCAGCTTCGACCCCGCGGCCCTGTACACCGTTCCTGCAAGGACGCCCGGGCCGGGCATCTCGCAGAGCATCGCCGCGTAACCCATATCGGCCACCACGGCGGCGACGTCGTTGTTGCAGATGAGGTCCGTGTTGCAGAAGCAGGTGGGGCGTGTCCCGAAATGCTTGGCCAGCCGGTCCCGGTGCAGGGAGACCTGGTCCCGGAACTCCTGCTTGCGGGGGTCCTCGAAGAGGCTTGCGAGCGAGTGGTAGTGGGTCTCGTCGAGCAGCTCGACCCGCTCGCCCTCACGGCCGGCGTCCAGGAGATCCTGGAGGGCCCTGATGACCTCGCTCCGGTAGAGCTCCGCCTGGTCCAGGAACGTGCCCGAAACGCTGACGGCCGCCTTGAACTCGGGGTGGCGGCCGATCAGCGCCGCCAGCGTCCGGATGGCCGGGAGGTAGCGGCGCGCCGCCCTGTCCGAGAAGAACTCCCGGTTGCGTTCGTCCCACAGGAACTTGTCCCGATCCGGGTGGAGCAGGCAGGGGTGGTGGAGCTGGAAGAAGAAAATCACGGACACCATGGGGCGGTTCATCCTCGGTGTTTGTCGGCCCGGGGCGGGTGCGGGGCCCGCTCATCGCCGCTCTTTGCCCTCGCCGGCCGCCTCCTGCATCGCTTCACGCTCGAAGTCCCCCCCGACGGGGCTCCCGTCCCTGGGGAAGAATCCGGGGTAGTGCCGGTCGAACTCCTCGACGATTCTCTCGAAGGGCACGTCGGCGAACGCCCCGTGGTCGCGCAGGTACTGCATGTGGCGGCGGCCCCGGCTGTCGTATTCGTGAAACAGACAGTCCGACGTCCCGTCGAACTCCAGCGGCCGGACTCCGAACTTCTCGCACAGACTCATGTTGAAGGTCGGCGTGACCTTGAACCAGCGTCCGTTGAGGTGAAGCTCCGTGTAGCCGTGGAAGACGAAGACGTCCGTCTTCATCAGCCGGCGGAGTCGTTCCGTGCTCAGGTGGTTCTTCACGTCGGCGAACCCGACTCTCGCGGGGATGCCCGACGCCCGTGCCGCGGCGGCCAGGACGATGGCCTTGGCCACGCAGTACCCCCGGCGCCGGCCGATGATGACGCTGGCCTTGAACTCGTCGGGCACAAGCCGGATGTTGTAGGGGTCGTAGAGGATTTCGTCGCGGACGGCACGGAAGAGGCTGACGGCCCTCTCGGCGACCGTCTGCCCTTTCGCATGGGTCCCGGCGAAGCCCTTCACAACGTCGGATTCGGAATCCACGAAGAACGTCGGTTGAAGAAAGGGACGGAGATCTTCCGGAGCCTGCGCTTCCATGGGGACCCCCCTGTGTTGTGTTCTCCCTGGGCGTTCCTGACGCGAATGCCCGGTTTGACGAACCGGTTGCTCTGCAAGGACGGCTGCCGCCTGCGCGGGAACGTGCGCGCAGCCGGGGCACCAAGGGCACGATATCGCAGATTGGAAATCCATTCAAGGGGTTAAACGTGCGGCGGCCGGCGGCGGCGCGCACCGCGCCGGAGACTATGAAACGGCCTGCCCCGATGGAGGGCAGGCCGTTGAAAGGAGGTAGCGTTTACGAATTCACGATGATGGCTTCATTCATGGAGGGGAGCGTCGTTGGTCCCCTCCACGAACGAATAGGAGAGAGGTAGATGACAGAGAGAGTACGGTTTGCGTCCTGAGGGACGGTTTTTTCTTGTTCGATCCCTGCCGCCTCCCCGCCCGGGTTGAGATTCATTCATGGAGGGGAGCGTCGTTGGTCCCCTCCATGAACGAATAGGAGAGAGGTAGATGACAGAGAGAGTTCTATGTTCGCCCGGAGGCGTTTTCTTTCTACCTGTGGTTTCCGGCTTTCGGCCTGCCGAGCAGCTTTTCGTAGTAGCAGCGGTTTTCCGCCGAGCCCGGCGCCGCTTTCGTCCTTCTCGCGTTTCGTACCTGGCGGTCGAACCAGAGCCTGAAGTTGACCGTCGATGCCTTGGTGTTGTTCATGGTGTCTTTCCCGCCTCGATTCCCTTCGTGTTTTCAATCGGTTTATACCCCGTCGGGATCGTTGGGAGAATCGGAGCGAGTCTGATTTTCTTGTCAGAAAGACACCTACATTTGTGCCAAAATTTGTCTTACATTTCGGGAAAAAGTTCCTCATAGAGGAACAACTTGCGTACAATATAAGGGCTGTTATTCAAAACTGCAAGAGGAAAACTGAAAATTTTTTGGAGTTTTTTTTCAGTCCCGCCCGGCGGAGGGCATGAGGGTCCTCAGGACATCCTCCTTGCCGATCACGCCGACGAGGCGCCCGCCCTCCACGACCGGAAGCGTGTGGATGTTGTTGTTGACCATCAGGGTGGCGATGTCTTCCAGGTTCGTGTCGGGATCGATGGTGATGGGGTCCGGCGTCATGGCCTGGGCCACGGTCGTCGCCGCGATCTTCCCCATCTCCTTCTCGAGGCTCCGGTAGGATGTCAGCGGGATGATGCCGTCGAAGAAGGTGAACAGGGTGGGCATCGGGAATTTCTTCTGCTGCACGATGAGGTCGCCCTGGCAGAGGATGCCGACGAGCCTCTCCTGCTCGTCCACCACGGGCAACCCGTTGAAGTGGTTGTCCAGCAGGAGTTTTGCCGCCTGCGTGATCTCCGTTTCGGGCCGCACGGTGACGACGTGTTTCGTCATGATGTCTCGGGCTTTGAGCATGGCGCCTTCCCTCCTCGTCTCGTCGCCGCGGCGCAACCGCCGGGTCCGTTCTAAAGTGGAGAGGGCTTCGTGCCGATAAAGGGTACAAGGACAGCGGTTGGATCCGGTACCGGGCCGTCACGGAAACCCGGGGCTCATCCCACCCGGAGGGACCCGTGCCGCTTCAACCCCTGATCCGGCCGGCAGCGTTTCAATCTTCTCCTTTCTTCCTTTTCCCCCTGGGCCGCACCACCCAGGGGGACCTGCGTCCGGCGGCCTCTCCCCGGATTTCTGCGTTTTTCCGCTACGCCCTGCTTCTGCGAATCACCAGGCGGCAGCAACCGACGATGTTGTCGGGCGTGTAGAGGGCGAGCTCGTCGCGGTAGAAGCGCCGGTAAAGGTCCCGGATCACCGCATCCTCGTCCCGGGGGTCCCCCCGGATCTCCTCGCGGAGGGCCCGCGCGGCCTCCCGGGCGTCGCGGATCGCCTTTCGGGCCTCTTCTCCCAGAAGCGGGCCCTGGTGCGCGATGCAGAGGATCTGCGCCTGGAGGCTCTCGAGCCGGTCGATCGCGGCCATGTAGTCCGCGTAGCCCGTGAAGAAGATGGGGAAGAACCCGACGCTCGGGATGCGGAACCCCAGGCTGTCGGATACGATCAGGGCTGCCGACGCCGGCACGTGGACGACGAGGTTGCCGATGGCGTGCCCCCCGACGTGGAGGAAACGGATCGTCAGGCCGCCCAGGTCCAGCGTCTCGTTGTCGGTGACCACCGCGGCGCCCTTCACGGACGGCGGTCGCCCGATCGGGGGCCTGCCGGGCCTGAATCCCTGCGAGGCCAGGAACTCCGACATGAAGCGGTCCTCGGCCACGAGCGAGGCCGCGGTCTTCGGGTGAGCCAGGAACTCCGCCGCTCCGGGCCCGATGACGACGCGGGCCGCGGGGAAACGTTCCCGCAGGGCGTCGAGGCCGTTGATGTGGTCCGGGTGCGGGTGCGTGACGACGAGATGGTCCGGCGACACCCCGAGCGCTTCCAGCTGGCCGATCACGTCGTCGGCCACGGCGGAAATCCCCGCGTCGACCAGGGCCGCTTCCGCCTCCCCCCGGACGAGGTAGAGGTTGAAGTAGGGGTTGCCCAGGACCCAGAGCCCGTCGGCCAGGCGGGCGGGATAGGTTGCGGCGGTCTTCGCGGAAGGACTCCCCATGGAACGGGAATCACCCCCCTTCGTAGCCCTTGAAGCTGCGAAGGGAAACCGACTTGCCCGGGTACTGGAAGACCTCGTATTCTGTCTTCTTGCCCAGGATGTTGTCGATCTTTTCCTGAAGGGCCGCGCGCTCCTTGCTGGAGAACCACTTCTTCCAGTCGTCCATTGCCTGCCAGGTGCTGATGACGAGATACTCCTCGGGGTTGTCGGCGCTGCGCAGCGTTTCCCCGGAGATGTATCCGGGCTGACGGGATGCGAGCGTCCGGAGTTGCGTGATGAGATCCAGAAGAGCCGCTTCCTTGTCCTGCGTGACCCTGCGTTTGATGAGCACTTTTACGAGCATGTCCACGCCTCCTCTCTTGGATTTCCTACGCTCCGGTTTCATCATAGTATCGATGGCCCCGAACATCAACGAAAAACTGCCTGCCGAGGGGCGGCGAATCCGTTCAATCCTGTTGACAAATCGGGCCGAGAATGTATTTTAGGACCGATCGTCCGTGGATCGTCACGACGGTCCGATCCGGTGTGAGAAGCCGGTCTCCACCGGTTTTTTTGCATCCCTGCAGGGGGAAAAGAGCAAGCCGATGGCAGCCGACGACCTCTCCCGTCTCAAGATCGACAAGACCGCGAAGACCGCGCAGCCGCCAAGGCGCAGAAGGCCGATGTTCCTCGCCGGCGCCGCGGCGATCGCCGTGCTCGCGGCCGTCCTCGCCTGGATGGGGGTCTTCAGCCCCGCCCAGACGGTGGACATCGCCACGGTGAGCCGGACCTACCCCTCCCAGTCCTTCACGCTTCTCAATGCCAGCGGCTACGTGGTGGCCCAGCGCAAGGCCGCCGTCGCGTCGAAGATCACGGCCCAGCTCCTCGAACTGACCGTCGAGGAGGGCAGCCGCGTGAAGAAGGGCGACATCATCGCGCGGCTCGAGGGGGCCGACGCCGCGGCCGCGAGGGACCAGGCGCGGGCCAACCTCAGCGTGGCCCGCTACAGCCTCGACCAGGCCCGGGCGGAACTGGAGGACGCGAAGGTCACCTACGAGAGGGAAAAGGAGCTCCTGACCCGGGAGTACACGACGAAGGCCTCCTTCGACGCGGCCGAGGCGCGGTTCCGCAAGGCCGCAGCCGGCGTCTCGGGGGCCGAGTCGGCCGTGAGGGCCGCCGAGGCGGCCTTCGAGGCGGCGAGGGTGAACGTGGAGTACACCCTCGTCCGGGCGCCCTTCGACGCCGTCGTCCTCACGAAGAACGCCGACATCGGGGACATCGTGACGCCCCTGGGCGCCGCGGCCAACGCGAAGGCCGCCGTCGTCACCATCGCCGACATGAATTCGCTGCAGGTCGAGGCCGACGTGTCGGAGTCCAACCTCGAGCAGGTCAAGGCGGGGCAGCCCTGCGAGATCCAGCTCGACGCCCTGCCCGACAGGCGGTTCCGAGGCGCCGTCCACATGGTCATCCCCACGGCGGACCGGACGAAGGCCACCGTCATGGTGAAGGTCCGCTTCGTCGACATGGACCCCCGGATCCTTCCCGAGATGAGCGCCAAGGTGGCCTTCCTTTCGAAGCCCGTCGCGGCCGGAGAGGAGACGCCGCGTACGACGATCCACCCCGCCGCCGTCGTGAGCCGCAACGGCAGATCGGTCGCCTTCGTCATCCAGGACGGCGTGGCGCAGGAACGGGAGGTCGCAACGGGCGAGACGCTGGGCGACCTGCTCGTCGTGACGGGCGGCGTCAAGGCGGGCGACCGCGTCGTCCTGAACCCTCCCAGCGGCCTCAGGACCGGCAGCCGGGTCAAGCAGGCGGAGAGATGAAGACAGAAGGTGAGAAGGTGTGAGGGTGAGAAGGTCGGAGGAGCGCAACGCAAACGATCGGCAGTCTTCTTGTCCGACCCTCTTACCCTCTCACCCTCTCAACGTCTGCATTTGAGGAGGGCCATGTCCGATTCCATCTCCCCCTGCGACGAGCACGGGCCTGCCCCGGTGCTGGAGAGCCGGCCGGTCATCGTCGAGGTGCGAAACGTCAACAAGTCCTACCTGCGGGGCAGCCACATCATCCCCGTGCTCCGGGACATCCGCTTGGACATCCGCGAGGGGGAGTTCCTCGCGCTGATGGGTCCCTCGGGGTCGGGCAAGAGCACCCTGCTGAACCTCATCGCCGGGATCGACAAGGTCGACAGCGGATCGATCGTCATCGGCGGCGTCGACATCACAGCCCTCGACGAGACGGAGCTCGCCCACTGGCGGGCCACCCACGTGGGGTTCATCTTCCAGTTCTACAACCTCATCCCCGTGCTCACGGCCTTCGAGAACGTGGAGCTGCCCCTGCAGCTCACAGGCCTTTCCCGGGCGGAGAGGCGCGAGCACGTGGAGACGGCCCTGCGCGTCGTCAACCTCGCAAACCGGATGGACCACTACCCCGCCCAGCTCTCCGGCGGCGAGCAGCAGCGCGTGGCCATCGCCCGGGCCGTCGTCACGGACCCCACGATCCTGGTGGCCGACGAGCCCACGGGGGACCTCGACCGCGCCTCGGCCCGGGAGATCATGTCGCTGATGTGCCGGCTCAACCGCGAGTCGGGCAAGACGATCATCATGGTGACCCACGACCCCAAGGCCGCGGAGGCGGCCCAGGTGATCCGTCACCTGGACAAGGGCTACCTGAACCATGCGCATCCTTAAGCTCTTTTTCCGCAACGCCTTCCGCCACAAGCTGAGAACGGGGCTCACCATCCTGGGCATCACCATCGCCATCCTGGCCTTCGGGATGCTGCGGACCCTGGTGAACGCCTGGTATGCCGGCGTGGAGGCCTCCTCGGCGAACCGGCTCGTCATCCGCAACGCCATCTCGCTCGTCTTCCCCCTGCCCCTGGCCTACAAGGACCGGATCCGCCAGGTCGAGGGGGTGACCCTCGTGTCCTGGGGGAACTGGTTCGGCGGCGTCTACATCGAGGAGAAGAACTTCTTCCCCAACTTCGCCGTCGAGCCCCGAAGCTTCCTGGCCCTGTACCCGGAGTACCTCCTCCCCGACATGCAGCGCTCGAGTTTCCTGAGCGACCGCAAGGGCGCCGTGGCCGGCAAGAAGATCGCAGACAGGTTCGGCTGGAAGGTGGGCGACACGGTGACCCTGAAGGGGACCATCTTCCCCGGCAACTGGGAGTTCACCATCCGGGGCATCTACCGCGGCAAGGACCGCAGCGTCGACGAGACGCAGTTCTTCTTCCACTGGGAGTACCTCGACGAGACGGTGAGGAAGACGGCCCCGCGGCGCGCCGGCCAGGTGGGGTACTACATCATCGGGATCGCAAACCCGAACCTGGCGGGCGAGGTGAGCGCGGCCATCGACGCCGCGTTCAAGAACTCGCTCGCCGAGACCCTCACGGAGACGGAGAAGGCCTTCCAGATGAGCTTCGTCTCCATGACGGAGGCGATCCTCATCGCCATCCAGCTGGTCTCCATCGTGATCATCGTCATCATCATGGCCGTCGTCGCCAACACGATGGCCATGACGGCCCGCGAGCGCATCGGCGAGTACGCCGTCTTCAAGACCCTGGGGTTCGGGGGCCGGTTCATCGCGGGGCTCATCTTCGGCGAATCCCTCTTCATCAGCCTCCTCGGGACGGCGATCGGCATCGGGCTCACCTTCCCCGTGGCGGCGGCGTTCCATGACTACCTCGGGACCTACTTCCCCATCTTCTTCGTGGAGAAGGAGACCGTCCTCATGGGGGTCGCCGCAGGGATCCTCGTGGGGGTCGTGGCGGCCCTGTTCCCCACGTGGCGGGCCGTGCGGATCCGCATCGCCGACGGACTGAGGCGGATCGGATAAGGACTGGAGGAGCGGAAGCGAGGAAGAGCAGAAGAGCGGAAAAGACAAAGAAGTGGTTTAACCCGGTCCGAAAACATGAGGGTACCCGTTTCGTACAGCTTCCGGAATCTCTGGACGAGGCGATTGACGACGATCCTCACCGCCGCGGGCATGGCGCTCGTGGTCTTCGTCTTCGCCGCGATCCTGATGCTGGCCGAGGGCCTGCAGAAGACCCTCGTCGACACGGGCTCCTGGGACAACGTGGTCCTCATCCGCAAGGGGTCCCAGTCGGAGGTCCAGAGCGGCATCGAGCGGCTTCAGGCCTCCGTCATCGAGACCCAGCCCGAGGTGGCCGTGGGAGAGGGGGGCAGGCGGGTCCTCGCCAAGGAGGTCGTGGTGCTCATCAGCCTCGCCAAGCGGGGTACCGACAAGCCCTCCAACGTCATCATCCGCGGCATCAACGACCAGTCCCTCGCGATGCGGCCCCAGGTCCGGCTCGCCGAGGGGCGGCTGCCCCGGCCCGGATCGGCCGAGATCCTGGCCGGCAGGAGCGTGGCGAAGCGGTTCGCAGGGACCGGGATCGGCGAGACGCTGCGCTTCGGCATGCGGGACTGGACCGTGGTGGGGATCTTCGACGCGGGGAGCACGGGGTTCAGCTCCGAGATCTGGGGGGACGCGGA
>MVQS01000204.1 GCA_002067855.1 Syntrophaceae bacterium PtaB.Bin038 | reverse complement strand
CCAGATCTTGTAGTCCACCTTCTCGCCGCCGAAGACCTGGGCGAAGTTCTCGCCCGGGTAGTCCTTCTTGATCTCCTCGACGCGCTTCTTGAGCTCCTCGTCCGTCACCTTGAGCCGGAGCTTCTCGGCCCGGATCAGCATGAGTTTTTCCTCGATGAGCTCGTCGAGGGCCTCCCGCTTGAGGGCCTCGAGGTTGCCTTCCTGCAGCGCGGAGGGCGACCCCGCGAGATTGAGGGCGTTTCGAAGCTTCACGGTGAAGTCCTTCACCGTGATCTCGATGCCGTTCACCGTCGCGACGGCGTCCTCCGACGGCGTCTTGAACGACGAGCACCCGATGCCCGCGGCGAGACATGCGGCGGCAAGGCCCGGCAGCAGCCAGCCCGCCGCCCTGCGCCAACCCAGCCTGTGCGACTCCCCTTCGCGATCCTCCACGTCCCTTTCCCCCGTGATAGAAAAAGCGTCCATTCCGTCTATTCGGTCTGTCCGGTCATGCCGCCCTTCGGCGACGCAGGTCAAAGGACAAAGGCCAAAGGTCCTTGAACCTTTTTCCTCTAGCCTTCTTCCTGCCGCGCACCGGTCACTGCGCGGCCAGCTCCCCGAGAAGCCCCTTGGCCGCCTCGATGACCCGCTCCTCGGGCAGGTCGGGCATGGGCACATAGAGCCGGTGGTCCGGCGTGAAGCGCATCCCCTTCCACTTCTTCTTCGCCAGCGCGACGAGCCGCAGCGGGTCGATGGGGCTTGCCCGGTGGATCGCGAGGATCATGTGGTGGCCGTCGTATTCCATCTTCTCGGCCATGAGGCCCTTCATGAGGTTGCGCAGGCTGATGACCCCGACCAGGCTCTCGACCTCCCGGGGCAGGGGCCCGTAGCAGTCCTGCATCTCGTCGCGCATCTCCGCCAGCTCCTCGTCCGAGGCGGCCATGGAGAGCTTCTTGTACGTCACGAGCCGGCGGTGCGTGTCGGGCACGTAGCTGTCGGGCACGAAGGCCGCGAGCCCCAGGTGGATCTCCGGCTTGATCTCCGCCTCGGGCATCCTGTCGCCCCGCAGCTCCCGGACGGCGCGCTCCATGAGCTGCGTGTACATCTCGTATCCCACGGCCGAGATGTGCCCCGACTGCGCCATGCCCATGAGGTTGCCGGCCCCGCGGATCTCCAGGTCCTGCGAGGCGATCCGGAACCCCGAACCCGGCTCCGTGAACTCCTTGATCACCGTGAGCCGCTTCTGCGCGTCCGGCGACAGCATCGCCCCCGGGGGGATCAGCAGGTAGGCCCGGGCCTCCTCCTTCGAGCGGCCCACGCGCCCCCGGATCTGGTAGAGCTGCGCGAGGCCGAAGCGGTCCGCGCGGTCGATGATGATCGTGTTGGCCGCGGGGACGTCGATGCCCGACCCGATGATCGTCGTACATATCAGAACATCGAACTCTTTACGAAGGAATTTTACCATGACCTCTTCCAGCTCCCGGGGGGGCATCTGCCCGTGGGCGACGCCGATCTTCGCCTCGGGGACCCCCTGCCGGATGCGCCGGGCCATGTGGTGGATCGAGTGCACCCGGTCGTGGATGAAGAACACCTGCCCCCCGCGGTCCATCTCGTCGAGGATGGCCTTGCGGATCACTTCGTCGTCGAACTCGAGCACCCAGGTCTTGATGGAGAGCCTCCCCTCGGGGGGCGTGTGGATGACGGAGAGATCGCGGATCCCCACGAGGGAGAGCTGGAGCGTGCGCGGGATGGGGGTGGCCGTCAGCGTGAGCACGTCCACGAGGGTCCGCAGCTTCTTGAGCTTCTCCTTGTGCGTGACGCCGAAGCGCTGCTCCTCGTCGATCACGACGAGCCCCAGGTCCTTGAAGACGACGTCCTTCTGCAGCAGGCGGTGGGTGCCCACGACGATGTCGACCGTGCCCTTCGCGATCTTCTCGATCACCTGCTTCTGCTGCTCCCGCGTCTTGAAGCGGTTGAGGGTCTCGATCCGGACGGGGTACTTCGCCAACCGCGCCTGGAAGGTCTGGTAGTGCTGCTCGGCCAGGATCGTCGTGGGGACGAGCACCGCCGTCTGCTTGCCGTCCATGGCGGCCCGGAAGGCGGCCCGGACGGCCACCTCGGTCTTGCCGAAGCCCGCGTCGCCGCAGATGAGGCGGTCCATGGGCTTCTCGCCGTCCATGTCGAGGTTGACGTCCTCGATGGCCCGCGCCTGGTCGGGGGTCTCCTCGTACTCGAAGGACGAGGCGAACTCCTCGTAGTAGCGGTCGACGGCGGAGAAGGCGTGGCCCTTCATCGCGTCGCGGGCGGCGTAGAGGGCGACCAGGTCCTCGGCGATCTCCTCGGCGGCCTTCTTGACGCGCCGCTTGGCCGTCTCCCAGGCCGTGCCCCCCAGCCTGTCGATGCGGGGCTCGTGCCCGTCGGGGCCGATGTATCGCTGGATCTGGTCGAGGCGGTGGACGGGGATGTAGAGCCGATCGCCCCCCTGGTATTCCATGAGCAGGAAGTCGTTCTCGATCGCCCCCACGGAGAGCCGCTTGAGGCCCCGGTAGATGCCGATGCCGTGGTCGGTGTGGACGACGAAGTCGCCCTCGTTGAGCTCGCCGAAGGACTGCAGGAACCAGCCCTCGCGGGCCCGGGCGGGCCTGCGCCGACGGGCCTTCTTGCCGAAGATCTCCTCCTCGCCCACGACGACGAGCTTGAGCCCCGGCAGGGCGAAGCCCCCGGCGATCTTCCCCTCGCACAGGACGAGGCGCCCCTGCGCGCCCCGGGGCGCGCAGAGTTCCCCGAAGAAGGGTCTCTCCGAGTGCGCCAGGGGAAGCGCGTAGTCCTCGAGGAGATGGCTCATCCGCAGCCTCTCCTCCTCGCCGGCGCAGAGGTAGCAGACGAGGAACCCCTCGCGCGTCCAGACCCGGATCCTCTCGGCCACGGGCGCCAGCAGGCTTTCCTCGCGCTGGATGAGGGCGGGCTCCTTCGGCCGCAGCCCCAGGTCGGTCTCCACGCGGACGCGGATCGCCCGGTCTTCCTCCCCCGCGCCCATCTCGATGTCCTCGAGGACGATCTGCGGGCTGCGCCCGGCGGCGCGCAGGGGGTCGCCCTCGCCGAGGAACAGGAGGCCTTCTTCGAGGTGGAATTTCTCCTCGTCCTGTGCCCGGAGGAAGAGGCGGCTGATTTCGTTTCGCGCCCTCTCGTCTGCCCGCGCCGCGGCCAGGGGGTCGTCGGCCACGACGAGTGCGTCCGCCGGCAGGTAGTCCGTCAGGGCCTCGAGGCCCCCCGCCCCCGCTTCGTCCATGTAGAAGAGAGGGAAGAACTGCGGGTTGAGGGACGAGGCAAGGCCGTTTGCGATCATCTCGGCGAGGCGGTCCTTCGCCCGGGCGGGAAGGCCCAGCTCGCCCGCCCGGATCCGGAGGTTGCGCAGGGCCTTTTTCCGTGCCTCCTCGGAGAGGATCAGTTCCCGCGCCGGCGTCAGGGTGAACTCGGCAAGCTCCTTGCGTGAGCGCTGGGAGGAGACGTCCATCTCGCGGATCGACTCGATCTCGTCGCCCGCCAGCAGCAGCCGGTAGGGGCACGGCGCCGTGGGGGGGTAGAGGTCGATCACGTTGCCGCGGACGCTGAAATCACCCCCCTCTTCGACGAGCGGCACGCGGCGGTATCCCCCCTCGGCGAGCTTCGAGGCGAAGAGGTCCCTGTCGAGGGTGTCCCCGATGGACACGACGGACACGAAGCCGGCGACGGCTGCCCTCGGCACGACTCTCTGCAGCAGCGCCGCGCGCGGGATGATGACGAGGGAGGGCGTCTTCGCGGTCAGCGCGCAGAGGACGCGGATGCGCTCCCGCTCCACGTCCCTCTGCGGCGAGAGGGTGTCGGGAAGCATGAGGTCCCAGGGGGGCATGAGAAGGACGGCGCCGTCGCCCGCGAAGAAGGCCGCGTCCTGCGCGAGCGAGCGGGCCTCGTCGGGGCCGGCGCACAGCACGGCCGTCGTCCGCCGGGTCAGCGCGTGCAGGGCGGCCAGGAAGAGGGCCTTCGAAGAGCCCCTCAGGCCCGTGACCCTCGCCTCCTCGCCGCGCCCGATGCGCTCGAGCGCAGCCCGGATGCCGGGGTCCGCCTGGAGGAGTTTATGAAATTCTGGATTCACGTATTGCTGGTTAACCTGCATGTGTCCAGGTTACCGAATGATCGCGTTTCTTGTTTCCCCGGCCATTCCATGGCCGACGCTCACCCCACCGCCAGCATCCGGTCCAGACTCCTCTTTGCCGGCACCCGGATGGCCTCGGGCACCTTCACCACGGGCGCCATGGCTGTCAGGGCTTTGAGGATGTCCTCGAGTGTCGTGAGTTTCATGGTCTCGCAGATCATCTTCTCCGAAGCGGGGATGAAGGTCTTGCCGGGCCAGCGCATCCGGAGCGGGTAGAGGATCCCGATCTCGGTGCCGACGATGAGTTCGTTGCCCTCCATCTTTCCCGCGTAGGCGATGATCCCCGAGGTGCTCCCGACGAAATCAGCCAGCTGCAGGACCTCCTCCCGGCATTCGGGGTGGGCGGCGAACTTCGCGTTGGGGTATCGAGCCCTCACGGCCAGAACCTCTTCCGGGGTCAGGTCGTCGTGCACGGGGCAGGCCCCTCCCCAGGGGATGATCTCCTTGTCGGTGAGCTTCGCCGTGTAGCGGGCGAGGTTGCCGTCGGGGATCATGATGACCCTCTTTTCGGCCAGCGAATTCACGACGCGCACGGAGTTGGCCGAGGTGCAGCAGATGTCGCTTGCGGCCTTGATGGCCGCCGAGGAGTTGATATAGGTCATCACGGCCGCACCGGGATATTTCTTCTTTTCCTCCTCGAGAGCCTCCACGGTGATCGTGTCAGCCAGGGCACAGCCCGCCTCGTACCGGGGCAGCAGCACGGTCTTCTCCGGCGAAAGGATCGAGGCGCTCTCCGCCATGAAGTGCACGCCGGCAAAGACGATC
>MVQS01000203.1 GCA_002067855.1 Syntrophaceae bacterium PtaB.Bin038 | reverse complement strand
CCCCGGCCCGCAGGAGCGCCCGGACCTGCAGTGGTTCCAGGGTCTGGTCGCCGAGATCCAGGTGCGGACCATCCTTCAGCACGCGTGGGCGGAGATCGAGCACGACATCCAGTACAAGTCCGCCCGGGCGCTCCCGCCCGCGCTCCGCCGCCGTCTCGCCGCCCTGGCCGGTCTGCTGGAGATCGCCGACCGGGAGTTCCAGGCCATCCGGGACGAGCACGACAGCGACCGGGGGACCCCGAAGAGGGTGGGGCCGCGGCGGTCGTGACGCCGGCATCGGAACGGCGCCGGAGGGAGGTGTGCAGCGTCTCCGCCGCCTCATCCTGTCGCCAACGGCTGCCGGATGGCGGTACATGAATGCGGACCCGGACTCCCGCGGGCCCGCCCGCCGGGAAGTCCGTTTCACGCAGGAGGCGACCCGTTTTGACGACCGACGACCGGAGGCTCTATCTCGCGGCGCTGGGGCTGTTGACGGCCCTGCTCGGCTACCTGGCGTACCGGATCGTGCAGCCCTTTCTCGTCCCTCTGGCCTGGGCCGCGGTGCTGGCGGTGCTCTTCTACCCGCTGCACGCCTTCGCCCTGCGCGTTCTGAAAAGGCGGACGGCGACGGCCCTGCTGAGCACGGCGGTCATCCTGGCGCTCATCATCGGTCCCGTCACCGCATTGTCCGTCCTGCTGGCCGCGGAGCTGAAGACCCTCGCCGAAGCGGTGCGGGCGGACAGGCTGCAGATCCTGTCGGGGCTGCCGGCAAGGGCGGAAATCGAGGCGTGGCTCGAGCGGGTCGGCGCGTTTCTGGCGGGCGGGGGCATCGACTGGAACCGCGCCGTCTCCGACGGGCTCGTTCAATTCGGACAGGAGACCGCGGCGCGGATCACGCGCGGCATCCGGGACCTCCTGGGGGCTGTCCTGGATCTGGTGATCACGGCATTCTCCACGTTCTTTCTCCTGAGGGACGGCCCGGCGATCCTCGAGAGGGCCCGGGAGGTGATCCCCCTGGAGAAAGCCGTGAAAGCGAAAATCGAGGGGCAGATGAGAGACGTCATCGTCGCCACGCTCTACGGCGGCGTTGTGGTGGCGATGATCCAGGGTGTGCTGGGCGGGCTGGTCTTTTGGGGTCTGGGCATCGCGTCCCCCGCGCTCTGGGGGGTTGCCACGGCCGTGGTCTCCTTTCTGCCGGTGATCGGGCCGTCCGTCATCTGGGGGCCGGCCGCCCTGTATTTCCTCCTGACAGGGGAGATGCTCAAGGGGATGGTGCTCCTGGCCGCGGGGGGGCTGGGCATCAGCATGATCGACAACGCCCTGCGGCCGCTCATCATGGGAAGGAGGGCCCGCATGCCCTTCTTCCCGCTGCTGATCAGCGTCCTGGGCGGGATTCATCTCTTCGGGCTGATCGGGCTCGTTCTCGGCCCTATGGTCCTGGCCGTCTTCCTGTCCCTTCTCGAGGCGGTGGGGACCCTCAGGAAAACGACACCCGTGACGTGAGCGAAAACCCGGGATCCGGCGGCCGACTCGCCGGGCCGGCGACAAGGGATGAAAGGAGACGATCCATGAGAACTCGACCGGATCACACGAAAGCAGCCGCGGGGGCCAACCTGGACCGCATGATGCACGCCTGGATCGGGCGCTTCACGGGGGGGCTCTCCCCCGCGTCGCTGCTGTTCGCCTACCTCGACTGGCTTGTGCATCTGGCCTTTTCCCCGGCGAAGCAGGCCGAGCTCGGGGAAAAGGCGGTCCGCAAGGTGCTTCGGTTCTCCCTCTACATGCAGCAGTGCTCGCGGGAGCGGGACGCCGCGCCCTGCATCGACCCCCTGCCCCAGGATCGACGCTTCGCCGGCGAGGACTGGCAACGCTGGCCCTACAGCCAGATCTACCAGTCCTTCCTGCTGCTGCAGCAGTGGTGGCACAACGCCACGACGGGCATCCAGGGGGTGTCGCGCCGGCATGACGAGTTCGTCTCCTTCGCGGCCCGGCAGATCCTGGACGTCTTTTCCCCCTCCAACTACATCCTGACGAACCCCGAGGTGCTGCGCGCGACCCTCGAGCAGAGGGGTGAAAACCTCGTGCGCGGCGCCCGGAACTTCCTCGACGATTGGAACCGGGCCGCCCTCGGGAAGAAACCCGCCGGGGCGGAAGCCTTCGAGGTCGGGAAAAACGTGGCCGTCACCCCGGGCAAGGTGGTCTACCGCAACCGCCTCATCGAGCTGATCCAGTATGCGCCCGTCACGGAGAGCGTCCACGCCGAACCGGTCCTGATCGTGCCGGCCTGGATCATGAAGTACTACATCCTGGACCTCTCGCCGGACAATTCCCTGATCAAGGCCCTTGTCGGGCAGGGATTCACGGTGTTCGCCATCTCCTGGAAGAACCCGGGACGCGAGGACGCAGACCTGGGCATGGAGGACTACCGGACCGAGGGGGTCCTGGCCGCCCTCGACGCCGTGTCGGCCATCGTGCCGGGGCGGAAGATCCACACGGCGGGCTACTGCCTGGGCGGAACGATCCTGGCCATCGCGGGGGCCGCCATGGAACGGGACGGCGACTCCCGCCTCCGGAGCATGACGCTGCTGACGGCGCAGACGGACTTCACCGAGGCGGGCGAGCTGAACCTCTTCATCGACGAGAGCCAGGTCACCTTCCTCGAGAACATCATGTGGGACCAGGGGTACCTCGATGCCCGCCAGATGGCCGGCGCCTTCCAGATGCTGCGGACCAACGACCTGATCTGGTCCCGCTACGTCCACGACTACCTCATGGGCGAGCGCCGCCCCATGAACGACCTGATGGCCTGGAACGCCGACTCGACGCGCCTGCCCTATCGCATGCACTCCGAGTACCTGCGGCGCCTGTTCCTGAACAACGACCTCGCCCAGGGCCGCTACGAGGTGCGGGGACGGCCCGTTGCCGTCAGCGACATCCACGTGCCGATGTTCATCGTGGGGACCGAGAGGGACCACGTGGCCCCCTGGCGCTCCGTCTACAAGATCCACCTGCTGGCCGACACGGACGTGACGTTCCTCCTCAGCAGCGGCGGGCACAACGCAGGGGTCGTCAACCCCCCGCCCGGCGAGCGCGCCTCGTTCCGGGTCGCGACCAAGAGGGACAAGGACCGCTACGTGGACCCCGACTCCTGGCTCGAGGCGGTCCCCGTGCAGAGGGGGTCGTGGTGGCCGACGTGGTTTGCCTGGCTTGCGGGAGAGTCCGGGGAGCGGACGGCCCCGCCCCCGATGGGCGCCCCCGAGCAGGGGTACAGGCCCCTCTGCGACGCCCCGGGGAGCTACGTCTGCGGCGAGTAGGCGCGCGGGCGGCCGGATCGATCAGGGCATGCGGCAATCCAAACTCGTGATGTGGAGAACGGCATGAGCATCCGTCACCTCGACAAGATCTTCAACCCGAAGGCGATCGCCGTCGTCGGCGCGAGCGACGACGAGCAAAGCGTCGGGTACACCCTGTTTCGAAATCTCCGAAGCTCGGGTTTCGCGGGCCCCGTGTATCCCGTGAATCCCCGGCGCGACACGGTTCAGGGCGTCCGGGCCTTCCCGACCGTCGAGGGACTGCCCGGGGAGGTCGACCTCGCCGTGGTGGCCTCCCCCGCCGCTTCCGTTCCCGACGTCATCGGGCAGTGCGGCAAGGCGGGGATCCTCGGCGTGATCGTCACCACCGCCGGGTTCCGGGAGGTCGGGGAGGAGGGAACGAAGCTGGAGCAGGAGATGCTCCGCAGGGCAAAACCCTACGGCCTCCGCATCATCGGACCCAACTGCCTCGGGCTGATCGTCCCGTCCCTGAAGCTCAACGCGAGCTTCGGCGCACGGATGCCCCTGGACGGCCGCGTCGCCTTCCTCTCGCAGTCGGGGGCGCTCTGCACCGCCGTCGTGGAGTGGGCCAACGACAACCGGATCGGGTTCAGCCATTTCGTCTCCGTCGGGTCGATGATCGACGTCGACTTCGGGGACCTGATCGACTACTTCGGCATGGACCGGAAGACCCGGAGCATTATCCTCTACGTGGAGACCGTGACCGAGGCGCGCAAGTTCATGAGCGCCTCCCGCGCCTTCGCCCGGACCAAGCCGATCGTCGCCGTGAAGTCCGGCCGGTTCGCCGAATCCATGCAGGCCGCGGCCTCGCACACGGGGGCGCTCGCCGGGGAGGACCTGATCTACGACGCCGCCTTCCGGAGGGTGGGCATCGTCCGGGTCGACGAGATCGCCGACCTCTTCAACTGCGCCGAGATCATCGCCAAGCAGCACAACCCGCGGGGGCCGAGGCTGGCCGTGCTGACCAACGCGGGGGGACCGGCGATCATGGCCACGGACTGCCTCATCGAGCGGGGCGGCGAGCTGGCGGGACTCTCCGGGGAGACGAGGGAGGCCCTTCAGGCGGCGCTGCCGCCCATGTGGAGTCGGGGAAACCCCGTGGACATCATCGGGGACGCCCCGCCGGAGCGGTACGGGCGGGCCCTGGAGGCCCTGGCCGAAGACGGGCTCAACGACGGGGTTCTCGTGATCCTGACCCCGCAGGCCATGACCGACGCGACGGAGACGGCGCGGCTCGTCGGCTCGATCGCCGGCAAGACGGAAAAGCCGATCCTGGCGGCATGGATGGGCGGCGAGAGCGTGCGCGAGGGGATCGACGTGCTCAACCGGATGAGCGTGCCGACCTACCCGACGCCGGAGCAGGCCGTCCGGACGTTTCTGTACATGCATTCCTACAGCCGAAACCTGGAGATGCTCCACGAGACGCCGAAGGACATGGACATCGGCCTCGGCACGGATCAGCAGAGGGTCAACGAGCTGCTCCTGGTCGGCCAGCGGATCGCCATGGAGGAGTCGGACATACTCTCCGAGCCCGCCTCGAAGGCGCTGCTCGAGGCATACGGGATCCCGATCGTCCCGACCTTCCCCGCCCGAAAGGAGGACGCGGCCGTCCGGCTCGCGAAGAAGATCGGCTACCCCGTGGTGCTCAAGCTCCTGTCGCCGGACATCACCCACAAGAGCGACGCCGGGGGCGTCGTCCTCGGCATCGAGTCGGACCGCTCCGTGCGGGAGGCATTCCGCAGGATCATGAAGCGGGCCGTCGCGCACGACCCCCGCGCCCGTCTCGAAGGCGTGACCGTGCAGCGGATGATCCGGCACAGGGGACACGAACTCATCCTCGGCGCGAAGAAGGACCCGATCTTCGGCACGGTGATCCTCTTCGGCATGGGCGGGGTGGCCGCCGAGGTGTTCCAGGACAGGGCCGTGGCCCTGCCCCCCCTGAACGAGAGGCTCGCCCGCCGGCTCGTTGAATCGATCCGGGGCTACAAGCTCCTCAAGGGCTACCGGGACCGTCCGCCGGTGAACCTGGAGCTGCTGGTGGAGATCCTCGTGCGCTTCTCCTATCTCGTCGTCCACAACCCCCTCATCCGGGAGATGGACATCAACCCCCTTCTCGCGGGGGCCGACGGCGCCTGTGCCCTGGATGCCCGCGTTGTTCTCGACCGGGAGGTTCTCGCCCGGGGTGCAAAGTCGCCCTACCGCCACCTGGCCATTCACCCCTACCCCGAGGAACTGGTGCGGAAGGCCCGCCTGCACGACGGCACGGAGGTCACGCTGCGGCCCGCGCGGCCCGAGGACGTGCCCCTCTGGCACCGTCTGCTCGGGTCGTTTTCCCCGGAAACCCTCCGGTTCCGCTACTTCACGCCCCGCAAGGAGGTCACGGCGGAGATGGCCGTCCGGGACTGCTTCATCGACTACGACCGCGAGCTGACCGTCGTGGCCGAGACCGGGGGGGCACGGGGCGCCGAGATGGTGGGGATCGCCCACCTGATGCACTACGCGAACCGGGAGACGGCGGAGTTCGCCGTCGCCGTCGGCGATGCCCTGCAGGGCAGAGGGATCGGCTCCCTGCTGACGGAGTACTGCATCGAAGTCGCCCGCGACCGCGGCATCCGCGAGATCGTGGCGGACATGCTGCCCGAGAACGAGGGCATCATCGCCCTGCTGCGTCGCAAGGGGTTCGCGCTTTCCACGGAAGAGGGCGCCGTGCGGGGCGTGCTGACCCTGTGAAAGAAAGACCGGGGCCATCGCGGCCCCCGCAAACAGGAGGATTCCATGAAACGCGTCGTTCTCTTCATCGTGACCAACCTGGCCGTCATCCTGATCCTGAGCGTCGTGCTTCGCCTGCTCGGGGTCGACCGCATCCTCGACGAGCAGGGCATCGCCCTCGAGATGACGAACCTGCTCGTCTTTGCCGCCGTTTTCGGATTCGGGGGGGCCTTCGTGTCCCTGGCCCTGTCGAAATGGACCGCTCTGCGCATGACGGGCGCCCGCGTGATCACGCAGCCGGCC
>MVQS01000202.1 GCA_002067855.1 Syntrophaceae bacterium PtaB.Bin038 | reverse complement strand
CGTCACCACCGTGTGCTGCTACCAGGGCTACTTCGCGCACATGCGGACCGACAGCTACGGCGCGAGGGCCATCGGGCGCTCCACGACGGCGGCGGTCGTGATCTCCTGCGTGCTGATCCTCATCGCCGACTACGTGGTGACGTCTCTGCTGATCTAGGGTTCAGGGTCCAGGGGCCAGGGTACAGGGCAGAAAAGAAGAAAATCCCCTCCTCCCTCTTTGGAAAAGGGAGACCGGGGGGATTCGAGAGAGAAGAAAAGGCCGCAGGAGCGACATGGCAACCCCGCTGATCGAATTCAAGGACGTCTCGAAGCGCTTCAACGACAAGGTGGTGCTCGAGCGCGTCAACCTGCAGATCTACGAGCGGGAGGTCACGACCATCATCGGGCTCAGCGGCACGGGGAAGACGGTGCTGCTCAAACACATCATCGGGCTGCACAAGCCCGACGAGGGGACCATCCTCTTCCGGGGCCAGCCCCTGGACCGGATCCGCAGGCGCGATCTGCCCATGAGCTACATGTTCCAGGGCAACGCCCTGTTCGACTCCATGACGGTGTTCGAGAACGTCGCGCTGCCCCTGCAGGAGACGACGAACCTGGGCCACGCCGAGATCCGGCGGCGGGTCATGACCCGGCTCGAGCAGATGGAGCTGGCCGACGCGATCCACAAGTACCCCTCGGAGATCTCCGGGGGGATGCAGAAGCGCGTGGCCCTGGCGCGGGCCCTGGTGACGGACCCGCAGATCGTGCTCTTCGACGAGCCGACCACCGGCCAGGACCCCGTCCGCAAGAACGCCATCCTGGGCATGATCGCCCAGTACCAGCGCTCCTTCGGGTTCACGGCGATCCTGGTGAGCCACGAGATCCCGGACGTGTACTTCATCTCCAACCGCATCCTCGCCCTCTACGGGAAGAGCATCGTGTTCCAGGGGACGCCCGAGGAGTTCGAGGATTTCGACCACCCCTTCAAGGAGGAGGTGGTGCACAGCCTCGAGGGGCTGCAGAAGGAGCTCACGGGGCTGCACTCCCGGCGGCAGTTCAAGCTGCGCTACCAGGGCCAGCTGCGCGGGGGCGCCCTCGGGGATGCATACGCGGTGGCCGCGTTCTCCCTGGACGGGCTCGACGCCGTGGCTCAGCACCTGGGGCACGACGCGGTGCAGGAGGCCCTCCGCAGCCTGGGCGTCTTCCTGGGCAGGCATTTCGGGGCGATCGGCGGCTTTTCCACGCGCCACAGCATGAGCGAATACGTCACGGTGCTGCCCTCGACGGACCGGGAAGAGGCGGAGGGAATCGTGACAGAGTACGTCCACGATCTCCAGGCCCAGGAGCAGGCGATTCTCGACATCTGGGCCGCGGCGCAGAAACGTTCGAACGTCGACACGTGCGTGGAGCTCACCCTGCTGGCGGGGCTGGCCCAGGGCCGTCCCGACGAGGACATCGATTCCGTCATCGCCCGGGCCAGGCAGGCGCAGCAGGTCGTATCCCGCATTCGATGCATCAATCAGGGGGAAGTCTGATGAAGAAGTACGCCATGGAAACCGCCGTCGGCATCTTCGTTGCAATAGGGCTTCTATGCGTCGGTTACCTGACCGTGAAGCTCGGCAACGTCGCCTTTTTCGAAGGCGACCAGGTCCGCATCTCGGCGCGCTTCAACTCGGTTGCAGGCCTCCGGGTCGGGGGACCGGTCACCATGTTCGGCATCGAGATTGGACGGGTGAGCCGGCTGGACATGGATCAGCAGTCCCAGCAGGCTCTCGTGGAGATGCTCATCCGGAAGGACATCCAGATCTTCGAAGACGCCATCGCCTCCATCAAGACGGAGGGGCTCATCGGCGACAAGTACGTCAGCATCGACCCGGGCGGGCTGGGTGAACCCCTCAAGTCGGGCGATACGATCATCCAGACCCAGTCGGCCGTGGATGTGGCCGACCTGATCAGCAAGTATGCCTTTGGAGACATCAAGAAGGAGGAGCCGGCGAAGCCATGAGGAAAGCGAAGACGATGGGGTTTTGCGCAGCCGCGATGTGCCTGCTTCTGCTCGTGACCGGCACGGTGCCGGTGCAGGCCGCAACGGCCATGGAGATGCTGCGCACCGAGGTCACGCAGGTGATCGACGTTCTCCGCGACAAGACGCTCAAGGATGACGCGAAGCGGGACAAACTGCGGGCCATCTACAACCGGATGTTCAACCAGGAGGAACTGTCGCGCTGGTCCCTCGGGCGCCACTGGAACGCCCTGACCGAATCCCAGCGCAAGGAATTCTCGCCGCTGTTCCAGCAGGTCCTGGAAAACACCTACGCCGACCGGATCCTTGCCTACGACAACGAGCGGATCCTGTTCGACCGGGAACTCCCGATCGCCCGGAGCCGCGTCGAGGTCCAGACGCGGGTGGTCGCGAAGTCGAGGGAAATCCCCGTGAACTACCGGCTCGTGCAGGAGAAGGACGGCAGATGGAGGGTCTACGACGTCGTCGTGGAGAACGTGAGCCTTGTGATGAACTACCGCTCGCAGTTCAACGAGATCCTGTCCAGAAACACGCCGGCCGATCTCATCGAGATCCTGCGGAAGAGAGCCAGGGAGCAGAAATCCTGACCCATGAGGCGCATACCGCTCGTCCTTGCAATGGTAGTCTTCATCGCCTCGGGCTGCGCTCACGGTCCGCAGTCGGCCTCCGATCCCCTCTCCGCGGGGCAGGCGGCGGGGCCTTCCTCGCCGGCCGTCACGGAGACGTTGCCCGTGACCGTTCTTCCGGTTTCGGACGCGGCGTCCTCCGTGCCGGTGCAGGCCGATCCCGCCGATGCGGTCGAGGAGGATGAGGACGACCTCGATTACGAGGCGGAGCCCCCGTCGACGGTCGCCGTCACGATCGCGGACCCGCTGGAGCCTTTCAACCGGGCCATGTTCACCTTCAACGACCGCCTGTACTTCTGGGTTCTGAAGCCGGTGGCCGAGGGTTACAGCGCCGTCGTGCCCGAGCCCGCGAGAATCAGCGTCCGCAATTTCTTCTCCAACCTGCGGGCCCCCATCCGCTTCGCCAATTGCCTGCTGCAGGCCCATTTCATCGGTGCGGCCACGGAGCTGTTCCGGTTCATGATCAACAGCACGATCGGCGTGGCGGGCCTCTTCGACCCGGCCGGCGGCGAGGAGATCAATCTCCAGCGGCAGGACGAGGACTTCGGGCAGACCCTCGGCGTCTACGGGGCCGGCCACGGCTTCTACCTCGTCTGGCCGATCCTGGGCCCCTCGAGCCCCCGGGACACCGTGGGAATGGTGGGGGATTTCTTCGCCTACCCGATCTCCTACCTCGATCCGTGGTACGTCTGGACGGCCGTCCGCGGCTACCAGGCGATCAACGACACCTCGCTCACGATCGGGGATTACGAGGCGCTCAAGGGGGCGGCCCTGGATCCCTATATCGCGGTGCGCAACGCCTACACCCAGTATCGCCACATGAAGGTCGAGGAGAGGGGGACGATCGGCCTGGCCGGCCCGGACATCCCCGGTGCGGGCACCCCGGCGCGGGGGGTGGGGACGAGGGGCGCCCCGCAGCCGTGAAAAAGCGGAAGAAAGGGGAGAACAGAAAGGCGCAACCCGCCGGGGTTGCGCCTTTCTGCGTCTGCATGGAGCCGATGTGGGGATTCGAACCCCAGACCTGCTGATTACGAATCAGCTGCTCTACCGGCTGAGCTACATCGGCATGCCGTCGATTTTGAAGGGAAACTTATAAACCCATCCCCTGCCTTTGTCAAGATGGAAACTATCTTCGCCCTTTGCAATCCCCGCGTTTTCTGGTAACGTTTCCGGCAACGTATCCGGGTGAATTCGTAGGGCATTTCCAAGCAGTGACCCCGGGGGGACGGGCACGACATGGGCGCTCAGAAGGGAAACGGGCTGAACTACCGAAGCTGGGTCGAGGTTGACCTGGACAACTTCACCCACAACTGGCACGAGATGCGCAAGCTCGTGGGGCCCGACGTGAAAATCCTCTCCGTCGTGAAGGCCGACGCCTACGGCCACGGCGCGATCGAGATCTCCAACGTGGCCGTCCGAAACGGCGCGGCCTTCCTGGGCGTCGCCAACGCCGACGAGGGCGTCCAGCTGCGGGTGGGCGGCATCGAGGCGCCGATCCTCATCCTGAGCCCCTCCATGGGCCTCGAGATCGACGAGATCATCAAGTAC
>MVQS01000201.1 GCA_002067855.1 Syntrophaceae bacterium PtaB.Bin038 | reverse complement strand
CGAGTTCTCGCCGATCACGACGTTGTGGGCGATCTGGACGAGGTTGTCGATCTTGGCGCCGCGCTGGATCCAGGTCTTCCCCAGGGTGCCCCTGTCGATCGTGGTGTTGGCCTGGATCTCCACGTCGTCGTCGATCTGGACGATCCCGACCTGGGGGACCTTGCGGTTCTCGACGCCCGGGTTGGCGAACCCGAACCCGTCGCTCCCCACGACGACCCCCGCGTGAAGGATGACGCGGCTGCCGATGATGCAGCGGCGGTAGACCGTCACGTTGGGGTACAGGATGCAGTCCTCGCCCACGGAGGCGCCGTGCCCGATGAAGACGCCGGGGTACAGGACGGTGCCCCGGCCGACCCGGGCGCCCGCGCCCACGTAGACCCCCGGGTAGACGGTTGCCCCCTCCGCGACGGAGGCGCCGGGGCCGATGCAGGCATCGGGGCTCACGCCCCGGAAATCCCGTTCCTCCGGGTAGAAGAGCTCGAGCAGCCGGGCGAGGGCCGCGTAGGGGTCCTTCACGACGACGAAGTTCCTGCCCGTCCCCTCGACGGGGGCCGACACGAGGATCGCCGAGGCGGCCGTCGTGGCGATCTTCCTGCGGTACTTCGGGTTTGCGAGGAACGAGAGGTCCCCCTCGCCTGCCTCATCGAGGCCCTTGATGTCGCGGATCTCGACGGTGCCGTCGCCCACGACGGATGCCTGCAGGTATGCGGCGATTTCGGAGAGGGTCTTCCCCATGCGCGTCACCCGTTGCGCCCCGCCTGCTCTACTTCTTGCCCTTGGCGGGTGCGGGAGCCGATTTCCCGGCGCCCTTGTTGTACTCGTCGATGATCTTCTTCGTCAGGTTGTCTTCCTTGTCGTGGTAGACGATGACGGGGTTGTTCAGATCGAGGATGGCGTCGTACTTCCCGTCCTTGCCGACCTTCTCGACGACCTTGATGATATCGGGGATCATCTTCGACGTGATGGCCTGCTCCTTCTTGGCCAGCTCCTCGTTGGCGTCCTGGACCATGCGCTGGTAGTCGCGGAACTTGACCTGGTAGCTCGATTCCTTTTCCCGGTAGGCCTCCGGCGTGAGCACAGACTTCTGCTTCTCGAGTTCGTCCTTGAGCTTCTTGAGCTCTTCTTCCTTCTTGGCGATTTCCGCCTTCTTCTTCTCGACGCTCTTCTTCATCTCCGCCTGTGCCTTCTTTCCCGCCTCGGAATCGTGGAGGATCACCCGCATGTTGATGAATCCGATCTTCTGGGCGGCGGCCTCCGTGGCCGACAGCGCGAAGACGAGGGCGACGGCCAGAATGCCGATGGCGTACATGTGTCTCTTCATGGGTTTTTTCTCCTTGAAAAAATTGGCTCAGGGCTCATGGCCAAGGGCTCAAGGCCTTGAGGAAAAAGATTTTATCCAAATGTTCTTGAGCCTTAAGCCGTTTGCCTTTTGCCTTAAGCCTGTTGTTTACATAAACCACCCGAGGGTGAAGTCCCAGCGGTAGGCCGGCTCCCCCTCCTTGCGGTCCAGCACGTAGCCCCACTCGAGGCGCAGCGGCCCGATGGGGGAATACCAGCGGATCCCGGCCCCGCAGGTCTTGCGCATGTCCCCCAGGTCGTACTCGTTCTCCCAGGCGTTGCCCGTGTCGAAGAATACGACCCCCTTCATGCCGGCGTTCTTGATGAGCGGGAAAATGAGCTCGAAGTTGAAGACCAGCATGGTCGTGCCGCCGATGACGTCGCCCGTCACGGGATCGCGCGGACCCACGTCCTTCAGGCCCCGGATGGAATTCAGCCCCCCGAGGATGTAGCGCTCGTAGACGGGGATCTCCTTCCCCTCGAAGGCCTGGATGTAGCCGATGCGCCCCCGGGGCGAGAAGACGAGGTCCTCCCCGAAGGGCGGGACACGGAAGAACCAGCTCGTGTTGTAATTGTATTTCCCGAACGCCACGTCCCCGCCGAAGATACCGCCGAAGAAATCGCCGGCCACACGGTTGCGAGAACCCGAGGTCGGGAAGATCGCGTCGTCGGTGGTGTCCCGGGACAGGGCCGTCAGGATTCCGCTCTGGGTCGTCTCGCCCTCCTGGTCCTTGATCGTCTGCGCGGCGAGGGGAGAGATGTTTTTCACGTCGTTGAGGGCGTATTTGTAGCCCATATAGCCCATCACCCTCTCCCAGATCGGGTAGCCGAAGGTGACCCCGAAGCCGCGCGTGTCGAGGTCGTAGGAGTCGTACTCCCGGAAGGTCTTCCACACGTCGGCCTTCATCCAGAGGGGCATGTCGAAGAGGTACGGTTCGGTGAAGGAGAGGTCGATCGTGCTGTTTTCCGTTCCCAGGGCGCCCTGGAGGCTCAAACTTTGCCCCCGGCCGAAGAGATTCTGCTGGGCGATCTGGGCCATGATCATGGCGCCGTCCTGGCCGCTGTAGCCCGCGCCGATCGAGAACAGCCCCGTGGGGCGTTCCTTCACGCCGATCGTGATGTCCGTCAGGTTCTCCTCGGGCCCCTTGGCCGTCTGGAAATTGACCTCCTCGAAGTAGCGGAGCCGGTTGAGCCGCGCGTAGCTGTTCTTGAGCCTGTCGCTGTTGTAGAGATCCCCCTCGGTGAAATCGAGCTGCCGCCGGATGACCTTGTCGCGCGTCTTCGTGTTGCCCGTGATGTTGACCCGGTTGAAGTAGACGAGGCTGCCCTTCTTGATGTTGTAGGTGACGTCGACTTTCTGTTCGGCGTCATTCGTCTGGGTCTTTGGGCTGATCTCGGCGTAGGCATACCCGTCGTTCTGGGTCATCCGGGTCAAATACTCGAGGTCCTTCGCGATCGCCTCCCGGTCGTAGTAATCCTTTTTCCGGATGCTGAGCCTGTCGAGGAGCTCCTGCCGCGGCACGGAGATCGTATCGCCCGTGATCTCCACCTTGCCGACCTTGAACTGCCTGCCCTCTGAGATGGGGATCTTCACGTAGATCCACTTCTTGTCGTGGGTGATCTCCGGCTCCCCGATCTGGGCCTGGATGTAGCCGTTGTTCATGTAGAAGACCTTCA
>MVQS01000200.1 GCA_002067855.1 Syntrophaceae bacterium PtaB.Bin038 | reverse complement strand
CCGCTCCCCGTTGAGGGGGGACAAGTCATTGTTCAATGGAGAACTTGAGAAGCTGGGAAGTTGAGAAGTCTGGTTTAGCCGCCATCTATTCGAGCTCGGACGGATTCTCCAAACTTCCTAACTTCATAGCTTCCTAACTTCCCCCTTTTCAGCGGCCTGCCCCATTCCCCTCCATGGCACCGATTTTGCTACACTTTGCAGCACGCCCCCTTGCTTTCGTTGCGATCGGTACATCGGGATAAAGAAATCCGCAAGGATGCCGATCCTATGAAAAGGTGAGCCTGCGCGCCTCGGTCCTTTTTCGAGGTGCCGACCGAAATGGGATATCCTGGATATCCTTGTGGAAACGCGGATCAAGCGAGGAGAAGGAACATGGCAGTTTATGTCTGGGTAGCCCAGGGTAGGTCCGGCGAGATGAAGAAGGGCGAGACGGAAGCCGTCAACGAGGCAGCCGTCCGCACGCAGCTCCGCAGGCAGGGTCTCAAGCCGACGCGGGTGAAGGAGAAGCCGAAGGACCTTCTGGAGATGCTGCCCCTGCGGGGATCCGTCAAGGGCAAGGACGTCGTGGTCTTCTCCCGCCAGTTCTCCACGATGATCAGCGCGGGCCTGCCCCTCATCCAGTGCCTGGACATCCTGGCCAGCCAGGAGCAGAACAAGTCCTTCGCCAAGATCATCCGGAACATCAAGGAGGACATCGAGGGCGGTTCCACCCTCACCGATGCCCTGAAGAAGTATCCCAAGGTCTTCGACGATCTGTTCATCAACATGATCGCCGCGGGCGAGGCCGGCGGTATCCTGGACACGATCCTCAACCGCCTGGCCACCTACCTGGAAAAGGCCATGAAACTCAAGCGGAAGGTCAAGGGGGCCATGACGTACCCGGCCGTCGTCCTGTTCGTTTCCTGTGCCGTCATCACCCTGCTGCTCGTCAAGGTCGTTCCCGTCTTCCAGAGCATCTTCGCGGGGATGGGCCGGGAGCTGCCGCTCCTGACGCAGTTCCTCATCGACCTGAGCAACTTCATCACGAACAACTCCCTCTACATCGTCGGTGCCCTCGTGGTGGCGCTCGTGGCCCTGGTCAAATTCTACCAGACCGACAGGGGGCGCACCCTGTTCGACCGGATGATCCTGAAGCCCCCCGTGATCGGGCCGCTCATGAGGAAAGTGGCCATCGCCAAGTTCACCCGGACGCTCTCCACCATGATCTCCAGCGGCGTGCCCATCCTGGACGGGCTCGAAATCGTGAGCCGCACGGCCGGCAACAAGATCGTCGAGCGCGCCCTCATGGAGACCCGGAAGAACATCAGCGAGGGAAAGACGATCGCCGAGCCCCTGGCGGCCACGTCCGTCTTCCCGCCCATGGTCGTCCAGATGATCGCCGTGGGCGAGGCGACGGGTTCTCTCGACTCCATGCTCACCAAGATCGCCGATTTCTACGACGACGAGGTGGAGACGGCCGTGAACGCCATGACATCCATGCTCGAGCCCATGCTCATGGTCTTCCTCGGCGGCGTCGTCGGCGGGATGATCGTGGCGATGTATCTGCCGATATTCCAGATCGGCTCCATAGTCGGCTAGGCAGGCCGGATCACAAACGCCCGTCTGCGGCGTTACCTCATCCCTCGTCCCTGCGGCGTTCGGACAAAGTCCGCCTCAGTCCTCGGGATCTCGGCTGCTTTGCATCCCGGCATTTCTGACCGGCCTGGAAGAAGAACCCGGCGAGCGAAAGAAAAGCCCCGGACTCCGGAAGGAGCCGGGGCTTTTTCCGTGGGCAAGAAAATGGTCGGGATGGCGCGATTCGAACGCGCGACTCCTGCGTCCCGAACGCAGTGCCCTACCAGGCTGGGCCACATCCCGACGCCGCAAAGATATATAATTTGTCTTTAAAAGTCCATTGTTTTTTGCTACTAGACCCTCCGAGGACCGGAGGAATGGCTTGCAGATATGCGCTTCGATGATTACACTGAAATCGGGGCCCGATCGCTGCCCGGTACAACCCTGCAAGAGGGAGAGTGTCGTGATCATCTACGATCTCCGATGCGAGAAGAAACACAAATTCGAGGGATGGTTCAAGGACCTGGCCGCCTTCGAGGAGCAGAGGACCGGCAGACTCATCACCTGTCCGATCTGCGGCAGCTCGGCCGTGGAGATGGTGCCTTCCTCGATCGCCGTCATGGGCAGGAGCCGCGAACTCAAGGAGCGAAAGGCAAGCCTCTCCGACCTCTCTCCGATGAAGATGCTGGAGATGGTCAACGACTTCGTAACGAAACATTTCGACGACGTGGGTGATCGGTTCGCCGAGGTGGCCCTGAAGATCCACCGCGGGGAGGAAGAAAAGCGGAACATCCGGGGGATCACGACCGAGAAAGAGGAACAGGCGCTGCGCGAAGAGGGCGTGGAGTTCATGAAGATTCCCGTGCCCAAGTTCGACAGCTAGCGCCTCTTGCAGGGAAGAGGGTAAGAGGGTAAGAGGGTAAGAAGGTAAGACCTGGAAGGACACGGGCGGTTTTTCCGATCTTCTCACCTTCTCAACTTCTTACCTTCGCTTTTTTAAGAGGGGGGACATGAAGGGGACGTTCGAGGGGATTCTGAAGACCATCGGCAACACGCCGCTCGTGGAGATCCGCAAGCTCAACCCGAACCCCGGCGTCAGGATCTTCGCGAAGCTCGAGAGCTTCAACCCGGGGGGATCCGTCAAGGACCGGCCGGCCCTATACATGATCGAGCGGGCCGAGGAGCGAGGCGAACTCACCCGTGACAAGGTCATCCTGGAGGCGACCAGCGGCAACACGGGGATCGGCCTGGCCATGGTGGCCGCCGCGAAGGGGTACCGCCTGTGCCTCACCCTGTCCGAGTCGGCCAGCGAGGAGCGCAAGAAGATCCTCAAGGCCCTCGGCGCCGAGCTCCGCATCACCCCCGCCGCACTCGGCACAGACGGGGCCATCGAGGAAGCCTACACCCTCATGCGCGAAAACCCGGGCCGGTACTTTCTCGTCGACCAGTTCAACAACGAGGACAACATCGCCGCCCACTATCACGGCACCGCCGTCGAGATCTGGGAGCAGACCGCCGGGAAGATCACCATGCTCGTGGCGACCCTCGGCACCTCCGGGACGGCCATGGGCTGCGCCAAGCGGCTCAAGGAGTACAACCCGGCGATCCGGATCGTCGGCGTCGAACCGTACATGGGGCACAAGATCCAGGGCCTCAAGAACATGAAGGAGTCCTACCGTCCGGGGATCTTCGACAGGAGCCGCCTCGACGAGAAGGTCAACATCCTCGACGAGGACGCCTACGAGATGGCCCGCAGGCTGCTGCGCGAGGAGGGCATCTTCGCCGGGATGAGCTGCGGCGCGGCCATGCATGTCGCCGTCGAGAAGGCGAAAGAGCTTCAGGAAGGCTTGATCGTCGTCATCCTGCCCGACAGCGCCGAGCGCTACCTGTCGACGGAGCTCTTCGCCGACAAGGAGAAATCGACGCTTCGCGTCTACAACGTCCGCACCCGGCAGAAGGAATTCTTCCAGCCCCTTCGCGCCGACGAGATCCGGATGGCATCCACGGGCCCCTCGATCCACCTCGTCCCCCATCTCGGCAGCTACCGGCGCTTCGTCGTCGCCGACCTGATCGTCCGGACCCTGCGGATGAAGGGATACAGGGTCCGGCACACGATCAACATCGTGGACCTGACGGACAAGACCATCGCCGAAGCGGAGCGGGCGGGCCTCGATCACGGGGAGTTCACGAAGAGGGCCCTGGGCGAGTTCCTCCGGGAGACGGCGACGCTGCGGATCAGCGAGGACGTCGCCTACCCGAGCGCGCTGGAAAACGTGGAATCGATGCTGGGCATCGTCGAAAAGCTCGTCGAGAAGGGCTATGCCTACGAGAAGCTCCGATCCGTCTACTTCGACATCTCGAAGTTCGAGGACTACGGGAAGCTCTCCAACGTGGACCTGGCGAAGGTGAAGTCCGGCAAGACCGTGGAAGACGACGAGTACGAAAAGGACAGCCCCGTGGACTTCACGCTTCTGAAGCGCTCCACGCTGGCGGAACTCAAGAGAGGGATCTACTACAAGACCCGCTGGGGCAACGTGCGCCCGAGCTGGCACCTGGCCTGTGCGGCCCTGTCCATGAAGATGCTGGGCGATACCTTCGACATCCACGCGAGCGGCTCCGACATCGTGTTCCCGCACTGCGAGAACGTCCTGGCCATCGGCAAGGCCCTCACGGGCAAGCCCCCCGCCAACTACTGGATCAACGCGGATCTCGTGATGGTCGAGGGGAAGAAGATGTCGCGGTCGCTCGGCAACACCCTCACGGTGGCGGACCTGGAGAAGCAGGGGTACCGGGGGAGCGAGATCCGGTACTTCCTGCTCTCCTCGCACTACCGCAAACCGCTGAACTACTCGCCCGGCGCCATGGAGACGGCGAAGAACACCGTCGAGAAGCTCAACGAGTTCGTCCAGCGGCTCATTCACTTCACGCCGGGCGCGGGGTGCCCCGACACGGACCAGTTTGTTTATGACCTGAGACACGGGTTCGCCGAGGCGATGGACGACGACCTGAACATCTCGGCGGCGCTGGCCGTCCTGTTCGGGTTCGTCAAGCGGGTGAGCGCCCCCCTGGCGCGCAACGCCTTCACCGAAAGGGAACGCGACAAGGTCCTCGACGCCCTCCGGTCGATCGACTCGGTGCTCGCCGTCATGGACTTCGAGGAGGAGCGGCTCGGCGACGAGGCGCAGCGCCTGCTCGATTTGCGCAACGAGTACCGGCGGGGGAGAAAGTGGAAAGAGGCCGACGAGATCCGGGACCGGTTGCTCGCGATGGGGGTGGAGATCAAGGACACGCCCGCGGGGACGACGTGGAAGAAGAGGTGAGGCGGGTGACCGAGTGCGCTTCGAGCCGAAGATCATGAATTTGCCTTCCGAGGTCATGGACGCGAAGAGCGGAAGAGCAGAAGTGAGCAAGAGCGGACGGGAGAAAAATCCCCC
>MVQS01000199.1 GCA_002067855.1 Syntrophaceae bacterium PtaB.Bin038 | reverse complement strand
GTGGGACAGCCCCTGGGGAAAGGGCCGGCCGGGCTGGCACATCGAGTGCTCCGTCATGAGCGCCCACTTTCTCGGAGAGACCTTCGACATCCACGGGGGCGGCGAGGACCTGATTTTTCCGCACCACGAAAACGAGATCGCCCAGTCCGAGGGCGCCTCGGGCAAACCCTTCGCCAGGTACTGGCTCCACAACGGCTTCATCAAGGTGGACCACGAGAAGATGTCCAAGTCGCTGGGGAACTTCATCACCATCCGCGACATCCTGAAGTCCCACCACCCCGAGGTCGTGCGGTTCTTCGTCCTGCAGGGCCACTACCGGAGCCCCCTGGATTTTTCCGAGGAGGCCCTGAACGAGGCCCGATTCGCGATGAACCGGCTCTACGAGACCCTCAAGAGGATCCGTGACCTCTTCGCCGCCGATCCGGCGCTCACCGCCGTCGGTGTCGGGGAGGGGCAGCTTCCGGAGAAGGAGAGGGCGCTTCTGGAGCGGATCCGGGCCCTGCCGGAGCGTTTCCGGGAGGCCATGGACGACGACTTCAACACGGCCCGGGCGATGGGCTACATCTTCGACGCCGTCCGGCAGGTGAACGCCCTCTTGACCGGCGGGTCGAAGGCATCCCAGGCGGCCCTGTTCGTTCTCAACGAGGCCGAGCGCGTGCTCCGCGAGGTGGGCGGCGTGCTGGGGATCCTGATGGAGGACCCTGACGTTTACTTCGAGAAGGACCGGCTCAGGGAGGCGCAGAAGCGGGGATTGTCGGTCGACGAGATCGAGGCCCTGATCGATGAGCGGCTCCAGGCCCGGAAGGAAAAAAACTGGAAACGGGCCGATGAGATCCGCGATGCGCTGGCCGCGAAAGGCGTGGTGCTGAAGGATGCCAGAACGGGGACGACATGGACCCTTGAACGGCAGGTGCAGGGCTAAGGCCAGAAGGCGAAGGGCAGGGAAATGAAAGAGGCCGCCCGGCATACCGGGCGGCCTCTCTATTGCTCCCCTTCCGAATTCGATTGGTTGTCAGGCCCGTGATGAAGGGAGTTGTCCGCGCATCCCTTCGGGACTCCTAGCCGAGCAGGTTCTTCAGGCCTTCCGCCACGGGGGCCGTGAACAGGGCCACCAGGATGGCGTACATCGCGAAGCTGCCGGCCGCCTCGCCGAGGTAGATCTTCTCGTACTTCTGCTTCAGGGACACGATGATCATGCCGCCGACGATCAGGCACCCGAGGTGGAAGTAGGGGAAGTTCTCCACGCCCGCTGCGGCGTACTCGGCAAAGCAGAAGGTCCCCGTGATCAGAACGACGATACCCGCCAGAACCAGTGTCGAAAGCGTCTTTTTCATGATGTCTCCTCCGGATATTTTTTATTTCATGTTCTGGATGATCGATCTTTGCCTTTTTGTATTGAAAGGAGCGTGCCATGAGACGGCCGCTCCCGCGAAAAAATTATAAATGCTTGACATTCTTGATGAAATAGTGATATTGCGGCCGGCTTCTCCTCCCTGTCGCCCTTCCCGGCAGGGCCTTCGCTTTAACGAAACGTTAAACCGGTTCCATGAAATGTGGAAAAGGGCAGGCAACAGACCGAAGGCTGCAGGCGACAGGTCCAGGAAGACGAATGTCGGGACAGCGAAGCGGATTCATTAAACATTCCAATCACGTAAGAACCGCCTGCCCTCGGGTGCAGCTCGTGTCGAATGGGAAAGGGACCGGGCGTCGCCACCCGGTCCCCATAGGACAGGCGTCCCGTTGCATCAGTGCAGCATGAAACTCGAGACGACGGCGTCGAGGGTGCCGCGGGGAAGGAGGCACAGCAAGGCGGCGGCGTCAGAGTTCCTCGGGGGTGAAGGCGACAACCTCGTCGATCGACGACGCGCCGGCAAAGAGCATCACCAGCCGATCCACTCCCAGCGCGATCCCTGCCGCGTCCGGCATGCGGGACAGGGCGTCGAGGAAGGTCTCCGGCATGGGGTACGGGGGACGGCCCCTCCGGGTCCGTGTCTCGTTTTCCTTCTCGAACCGCCTCCGCTGTTCCGCCGCGTCCCTCAGCTCCGAGAACCCGTTGGCCAGCTCGAGGCCGCCGATGTAGATTTCGAAGCGTTCGGCCGTATGCGGGTCCTCCGGTTTCGTTCGCGCCAGCGACCCGAAGGCCGGGGGGTAGTCGCACAAAAAGACGGGCCTCGAGACGCCGAGACGGGGTTCGATTTCCAGGGCGAGAACCTCCTCGAAACGGTCCTCGGCCAGGGCCTGCTCGAGGGTGACCGAGCCGTATTGCTCGAAGGCCTCCCGGACCGTGACCCGGTCCCAGGGTTTCGAGAGGTCGATCGGGAATCCCCGGAAAGAGACCCTGCTGCCCCTTCCCCGGGCGATCGAGACGTACAGGAGCAGGTCCTCGCACTCTTCCATGAGCTGCCGGTACTCGATCCCCGCGCGGTACCACTCCAGCAGGGTGAACTCCGGCAAATGCAGGGGGCCCCGCTCGCGTTCCCTCCAGCACTTGGCGATCTGGAAGATCCGCTCGTAGCCCGCCGCGAGCATCCGCTTCATGCAAAGCTCCGGCGAGGGGTGGAGCCACCACGATCCGGAGGGCATCGCGTCGATGTGGGATTCCGGAAGGGGGGCGGGGATGCGGTTGGGCGTTTCGACTTCGAGGTAGCCCCGGGACAGGAAGAAGGCACGCGTCGCGTGGAGGATGTCGGCGCGCGTTTCGAGGGCCCGTCGCCGGTCCTCAAGCTTGCAGTCGGTGCTCATGGGGTCGGGATCCCGGCTACTCCTTGACCCGGGTCAGGTATTCACCCGTCCTGGTGTCGATGCGGATCTTCTCGCCCTGCTCGATGAAGGGGGGCACGCTGACCTTGTATCCCGTCTCGACGATGACCGGCTTGTAGTTGCCCGAAACCGTGTCGCCCTTGATCCAGGGGGGTGCCTCCGTCACGACGACATCGACGAAGTTGGGCAGGGTGATGTCGATGGGGCGGTCGCGGAACAGCAGGACCTTGCACTCCATGTTCTCGATCAGGAAATTCTTCGCGTCCCCGACCTGCTCCTCCGTGAGGGCGATCTGCTCGAAACTCTCGTTGTCCATGAAGTGGAAGGAGCCGCCTTCTTTGTAGAGGTATTGCATGTTCTTCTCTTCCGTCTCGGCGGGCTGGAAGGTGTCCACCTCGCGGAAGGTGCGGTCCATCTGGCTGCCGGTGAGCATGTTGCGGAGCTTGCATCGGTACAGGGACTGCCCCTTGCCGGGCTTGACGAACTGGAAGTCGACGACGATGTAGGGCTCGTCGTCCAGCATGATTCTGAGGTTCTTCCGAAGGTCGCTTGCGCTGTACATACCGGTTCTCCGCTCGGGGGCGTTCGGTTTACTGAAAGGGTCTCTTTCTAAACTATTTCGCTTTTATTGTCAAAGAATTTCACGGGGTACAGGGGCCGGGGGCAGGGTCCGGGAAGCGCAATCCGGATACTACGGGCGCTCGCCGAAGCCCGCTGAACGGGAGTCCTTCTGCACATGGGCGGTGTTAGACCGCTCTGACGCTCTCTTCACTGCAGACGCAGAAACCCGCCCTGCGGGCTCAGACATGCGGCTCCGCGGCCGTTCCGGTTCGCCGGGAACCGTTCGCGACACCGGGGGCGCATCGCGCCGGGAGGCGCGATCCTGTCCCTTCGCTTCCCTGCCGGGGAGCAACCGCAGGTTGCGACCAAGTCGCCTCACACGGGTCTTTGCAAAACCGTTTTGCAATCGCGACCCCCTTACAGCAACGAGGCGGGCTGGAGGGGGACCTTGCCCTTCGTGCCGGGCATGTCCGCGACGTAGCGGGGCAGGCAGATGCCCGAGGTTGTTTTCCAGAGCTTCTCCATCAGCTTCATCCCGTCGCGGACGTCCACCCGGAAATGATCCGTCCCCTTCACGTCCTCG